>PKTQ01000400.1 GCA_002869085.1 Hyphomicrobiales bacterium
AGAATCCGGATCCCAGGCGCGGCAGCAACGGGAACTGGAAGACCTGCCGGCCGCCGAACTGCCCGGCTCCGGTCCCCAGGACGCGGCGACCTCGCTGGATGAGCTTGAGGAGGCTGTACTGCCCGGCGATCTGGACGAGCTTGAAGAGGCTGTGCTGCCCGGCGATCTGGACGAGCTTGAAGACGCCGCCCTGCCGGAGGAGGATGTGCCCCCCCCGGATGAGATCTTCCTGGAAGACGAAGACGAGGGCGAAGACGAGATCGAGGCCGCAGAGACGGCCAAGCCCCGGCTGGAAATGGCGATTGACGACGATCTGGAGGTCCACTTCGTCGACCCCGCCCCGCGCCCATCCGAGGTCGAAACCGAGTCTGAAACCGAAGCTGAAACCGAGGCCCAGACCGCATCCGGCGGCGCAAGAGGCGCAGGCAGAACATCGGCCATCAATATGAGCGCCCTCAGCCAGGACGACATGCACGCCCTGTTCTATTGCTAGGATCAGGCCTTAAAGCATCTTTCCGATCAGCCGCCCGCCGCCTCGGCGATGAGCGCCGGATCGGCATTGCCGCCTGACATCATGACCACAACCACCTTGCCGGCCGCATCGAAGCGCCCGGACAGGATCGCCGCCAGCCCGATGACCCCGCCCGGCTCCGGCGCGAGCTTGAGGCTTTGCAGCGCATAGGCCATGGCCGCGCGCACATCGCCGTCGGGCACCGCCACCGCCCCGGCCAGAAGCTTCTCATTGATCGCGAAAGTCAGCCGCCCCGGCGTGGGCGCCAGCAGCGCATCGCAGATCGAGCCGGAGAGATGCGGGTTCACCTCAAGCTGGCCCGCTTCGAGCGAGCGGCGGTGATCGTCGAACCCCTCCGGCTCGATCGCATAAATCTCCGCATCCGGAAAATGCGCTTTCATTGCCACCGCGCAGCCGGCGGTCAGCCCACCGCCGCTGCACGGCACCAGCAGGGCATCCGGCGTCACATCCATCTGCCCCAGCTCGCGGGCGATCTCCAGCCCGGCGGTGCCCTGGCCGGCAATGATGTGGAAATCGTCAAAGGGCGGCACGAAGGCGGCGCCGGTTTTCTCGGCGATATCACGGGCGATCTGATCCCGGTCTTCGCGCACCCGGTCATAGGCGACGATGCGCCCGCCGCGCTCGATCACCCCGCGTTTCTTGGCGTCCGGCGCATCTTCCGGCATCACCACCACCGAAGGCAAGCCCAGCATGCGGCAGGCCTCGGCCACCCCTTGTGCATGATTGCCGGACGAGCACGCCACCACCCCGCCGGGGAAAGCCGTCCGGTCGAGCTGGGAGATGCGGTTATAGGCGCCGCGAAACTTGAACGAGCCGGTGCGCTGCAGCAGTTCCGGCTTGATCAGCACCCGGCCGCCCACCGCCTGGTTCAATTGCGAGAATTCCAGCAACGGCGTGCGATGGGCCACCCCGTCAAGCCGCGCCGCCGCCGCCTCGATATCCGCGATCCGCGGCAGATCGCTCACGCCTCGAAATCCCCGACAATCAGCGGGTCGGGCGCGGCCACGACTTGCTCATCCTTGTCCGCATAGGGCAGCGCCGACAAAAACGCCCGCATGGCCCCCAGCCGCCCGCGCCGTTTGTCATTGGTGCGGATGATGGTCCATGGCGCCCGCTCCCGATCCGTGTGCTCGAACATCAATTGCCGGGCGGCCGTATATTCGTCCCATTTATGAATGGCTTTCAGGTCAATCGGGCTCAGCTTCCAGCGCTTCAGCGGATCGTGCCGCCTGGCATGCAGGCGCCGCAACTGCTCCTCTTGCCCGATGGTCAGCCAGAATTTGAACAATCGGATGCCCGAGCGCACCAGGGCGCCCTCAAAGGCCGGCGCCTCTTCCAGAAAATCGTCCCGCTGCGCCTCGGTGCAGAAACCCATCACCGGCTCGACCCCGGCCCGGTTGTACCAGGAGCGGTCGAACAGCACCATTTCCCCGGCGGTGGGCAGATGGCGCACATAGCGCTGGAAATACCATTCGCCGCGCTCGCGGTCATTGGGCTTGGGCAGGGCCACCACCCGTGTTTGGCGCGGATTGACATGTTCGGTGAAGCGCTTGATGGTGCCGCCCTTGCCGGCGGAATCGCGCCCCTCGAAAATGATCACGATGCGCTCGCCCTGATCCTGCGCCCAGTTCGAGACCTTGATCAGCTCGATCTGCAACAGCCTGAGCTGTTTCAGGTAACGCTTGGTTTTCAGCTTTTTCTCGTAAGGGTAATTGCCGCTGCCAAAAGCCGCCGCCTTGATTTCCGGCGCCAGTTCCGGCGCCTCGATGTCAAACAGATCCGCCACGCTCATTCCGGCGCCCTCCCCGATAATTCAGGCTTAAACAAACAGCAAAATCACCGAACCGGCAAGCAGAACCGCCATGGTGATGTTAAATATGCGCAGCGCCCGGTCGGTGCGCAGCAGCCGGCTGATCGCCATGCCGAACAGGCACCAGGTGGTGATGGAGGCAAAGGCCGTCATCAGCGCGATTGTCCCCATCACCGAGATCCGCTGGTAAAAATCCGGCCCCGGAGCGGCAAAGGCGGCGATGACCGAGATCGCGAACAGCACCCCCTTGGGATTGATCCACTGAAAGGCGCTGGCTTCCAGGAAATTGAGCGGGCGCGAGCGGGCCTTGACTTCGGTCCGCCCGGCCGTAGCGACCCGCCACGCCAGATAGAACAGATAGACAGCCCCCAGATAGCGCAGCACGTCGTGGATCTGCGGCCAGCGCGTGAACAGCTCGCCCAGCCCGAACGCCATGATCAGCAGCATCAGCGGGAAACCGAGCGTTACCCCCATCATATGCGGCAGCGAGCGCAGATAGCCGAAATTGGCGCCCGAGGCGGTGATCATGATATTATTGGGACCGGGCGTGAACGCGGCGGAAACCATGATGGTCACAAACGGCCAGAGAAAATCGGTCTGCATGGGCAAAAGGCGCCTTTACGCAACTCAAGCATTTCACATTTTGATGCACCCGCATGGAAACTGTGAAACGCCATCAAACAAAATCACGACCCCGCATTTCAGGGCTGATCCGTTTCGTCCAAGCCTGAAATGTTGAAGGGCCGATACCAGAATACGGCCGCCTGGCCGCAAGCCTGCCACTCTGTCACTGTGGCCGGGCAAATGCAACGGGGCAAATGGCAACCGGGCATGACGGCCCAGGCAGAGAGGCTGAAGCCCC
>PKTQ01000104.1 GCA_002869085.1 Hyphomicrobiales bacterium
AGGGGATGCCAGCATGTTGAACGACAAAACCATAAAACTGACCATGCGGATCGCCGGCCTCGCGGCCGCATCGGGTCTGCTCGCCGGTTGCTCCGATTACCTGGCCCGCCATGACGGGGTCAGCTTCGATGCCGGCGATGCCGCCGCACGCAACGCCGCCATCCATATGATCGACCCCTGGCCGCGCCATTCCGCCAATGACCGCATCGACGTGGACGGTCAGCGCCTGGCGGTCGGCATGAAGAAATACAAGACCAATGATTATGAAAAGGCCGGCACCAAATCCAAAAATGCCGCCACGATCTCGGCCCCCAACGGCCAGAGCAGCACGAGCAATTAACCCGGCAGGTGAATGATATGAAAACCTCAATCCATGCAAGAGCCGCTGCGATCATCCTGACCTGTGCCGCCCTTGGCGCCTGTGCCACCGGCCCCCAGGCCTCACGCACCGCCGTTCTGCCGGTGATGGCGGCCAGCAATTCGCCCCTGCTGTCGGCCTCCGCCGGCCCGGTCGAACTCGGTAAGGCCCATTTCAAAAACGGCGATTATGGCCTGTCGGAGAAACATTTCCGCAAGGCGGCGGAAAGTGAACCCAACAACGCCAAGGCCTGGATCGGCCTCGCCGCCTCCTATGACCGGCTGCACCGCTTCAAGCTGGCCGACCGCGCCTATAAGCAGGCTGTGCGCATCGAAGGTGAAACCCCGGCCATCATGAACAATTGGGGCTATTCGAAGCTGCTGCGCGGCGATCTGACCGCGGCCCGCAAATATCTCAATCGCGCCCGCGCCAAAGACCCGGCCGACCCCCATGTCAGAAACAACCTGGCTTTGCTCGATGCCAGCCGCAAGATGAGCCGCCGCGCCGGCGCCTGAGCCGTCCGGCACCGTCATGGAATTGTCATGAAATTGCCTCCTCGGGGCGGTTCATTTTGCACCGGACATGGACTAGACTCCCTGCTTCGAGAATCACCATCTGAGGCTGGGCGCCGTCCCCGGCCGGGAGAGCGCCCGCATGACATTGATCCAGCCCTTTCGCGGCCTGCATCCGGCTAAAGGCCGGGAACAGGAGATCGCCGCCCCGCCCTATGACGTGATGAACAGCGCCGAAGCGCGCGCTTTCGCCAAGGGCAAGCCCTGGAGTTTCATGCATGTCTCCAAGCCGGAAATCGACCTGCCTGAGGACATTGGCCAATATGACCCGGCGGTCTACGCGAAAGCGGCCGAAAACATCCATGCCATGATCGATGCCGGCCTGCTGGTGCGCGATGAGGCCCCCTGCTATTACGTCTACCGCCTGATCTGGGGTGATCATGAGCAGACCGGCCTTGTGGCCGCCGCCTCGGTCGAGGCCTATGACCGCAACCATATCCGCCGCCATGAATTCACCCGCCCGGTGAAGGAGGACGACCGTGTGGCGCAGATCGAGGCCGTGGCCGCCCATACCGGCCCGGTGATGTGCGCCTACCCCTCAGCGCCCCATATCGACGACATGCTGGCCGCCGCCAGCAGCGCCGCTCCCGATCTCGATGTCACCGCCGAGGACGGCATCCGCCATTCGATCTGGATCGTGAGTGACGCCGAGTTCAACCGCCGGGTCACCGAAGCGTTCGAGGCCCTGCCGGCGCTCTACATCGCCGACGGTCATCACCGCTCGGCGGCCGCCTCACGGGTCTGCGCCGCCCGCGCCGCCGAAAACCCCGATGATATGGACGCGCCCTGGCGGCGCTTCCTGTCGGTGATCTTCCCCCATCATCAGATGAAGATTCTCGATTATAACCGGGTGATCCGCGATCTTGGCGGGCTGGACCCGGCCGGGCTGATCGAGGCGGTCTCGCGCCATTTCACTGTCACCGAATCCGCAAGCCCGGTGCGCCCCGAGGTCACCGGCCAGTTCGGCATGTACATGGGCGGCGCCTGGTACCGCCTGAGCATCGACCCCGCGCTCATTCCGGCGGGTGATCCGCTCGGCCGGCTCGACATCAATCTGCTGTCGGACAATCTGATCGCCCCCCTGCTCGGCATTGAGGATCAGCGCACCGATACCCGCATCGATTTCGTCGGCGGCATGCGCGGGCTGGGCGAATTGGAGCGCCGGGTCGACAGCGGCGAAATGGCGCTCGCCTTTTCGCTCTACCCCACCACCATGGTCGATCTGATGGCGGTGGCCGATATCGGCGAGGTCATGCCCACCAAATCGACCTGGTTCGAGCCCAAGCTGGCCGACGGGCTGGTGTCCCTGCCGCTGGACTGAGCCGGCACGCTATATCGTCACATTGGTCGAATTTGGGCTTGCAGCCCGCCGGTCAAGGCATAAAATGCCGCCCGATTGACATATGACAAGATCAGGGCCGCCACCGGCCCGTTATCAGGGAATCGAGATATGTATACACAGAGCGTCGATGGATGTCTGGCGGAGCGCATCGGACAGAGCGGGCTGACCGAAGCGGAGTTGAACGCCGTGCTGGACAAGGCCGCCGGCGCCCTTGAGTTCATCCGTAGCGCCAGGGATGACGGCTCATTGCCCCTGCTGCGCCTGCCGGAGCGCCGCGACGATCTGGACGCCTGCCGCACCGCCGCCGACCGCCTGCTCGACGGCGCCAAGGATGTGGTGCTGCTCGGCACCGGCGGCTCCAGCCTCGGAGCCCAGGCCCTGGCCCAGATCGCCGGCTGGCGCGACCCGGGCACCGTGTCCGGACAGGCCCAGGGCCGGCCCCGGTTTCATTTTTTCGATAATCTCGACGGCAGCTCATATCTGAACGCGCTCAATACGCTCGATCTCGCCGCCACCCGTTTCGTCGCCATTTCCAAGTCCGGCTCCACCGCCGAGACCATGATGCAGACCATCACCACCCTCGACACCGTCTCCGACCGTCTTGGCGCCGACAGCCTGCCCAGGCTGTTTCTCGGCCTCACCGAGCCCGGCGACAATCCCATGCGCCGCATTCTCGGCCAACACGGCATCGAGATGCTGGAGCATGACCCCAAGGTGGGCGGACGCTATTCGGTGCTGTCCAATGTCGGCATGCTGCCGGCGCTGCTGCTCGGCCTCGACCCCGTAGCGGTACGCGAAGGCGCCGCCACAGTGCTGAACCCGGCGCTGGAGGGCATTGCCCCGGCCGATTATGCCCCGGCCATCGGCGCGGCGGTGAATGTGGCGCTGGCGCGCAAGAACATGAACATCACCGTGCTGCTGTCCTATTC
>PKTQ01000380.1 GCA_002869085.1 Hyphomicrobiales bacterium
ACCGGCATGACGGGCGCATCTATTTCTCGGAGATGACCGCCTATGACGGTTCGGGATATTCCTATCTTTACGATGAGACCGAAGCTTTCGAGGGGCGCCCGTCCCAGAAACTGAATTTTGAGCTGGGCGCCCATTGGCATTTGCCGGAACTTTCCACAATGCAGCTCCTGCGCGGGGTAATATCGCGATGAGCAGCCGGGGTGGAGATGGCCGCTGCGAGGTTCAGCTTTCGGTCCCCGCGACCAATCCGCCCCAGAGAGGCAGCATCGCGCCATGACGGCACCGCCCGAGAAACCGATGCCACCGCTGGTGGGCGGCATTTCCAGCGCCGGGCGAAGCCTGCCCGAACTGGACGGGGTAAAATTCCGGACCGCGCGCGCCAAGGGCCCCTATCTGTGGGACGAGGACGGCCGGCGCTATATCGACCTGGTGCAGGGCTTCGGCGCCGCCATGCTCGGCCACAGCGCCGAAGCGGTGAACGCAGCGGTGAGCGAAGCGGTCGCGGCGGGAGCGTTGCCGGGCTTTGCCCATGGGGCCGAGGAGCGGGCCGCCGCCGCCCTGACCCGGCGGACCGGAAAGCTGACCCGGGCCATTTTCGTCAATTCCGGCAGCGAGGCGGTGCAGCTCGCATGCCAGACCGCCCGGGCGCGGACCGGCCGGCGCCTGATCGCCAAATTCGCCGGCGCCTATCATGGCTGGCATGACGGTCCTGCTCTGGGCCGCCCCGGCAGCCCGGAAGCCAAGCTGGATGACGAGGAGAGGAAGGTGCAGGGTCAATTTACCCTGCTCCGCTTCAACGACACGGATGACATCGAAAGGCTGTTCTCCGGCCGGCATGACATTGCCGCCATTCTCATTGAGCCGGTGCTGGCCAATGCCGGCTGCATCCGCCCCGCGCCGTCCTATCTCAAAAGCCTCGCCCAGGCGGCCAGGCGCCATGGCGCCCTGCTCATCGCGGATGAGGTGCTGATGGGTTTTCGTGTCCACAACGGGCTTTTCAGCCATCAATGCGGCCTCAGTCCGGAACTGGCGGCGGTGGGCAAGGCGATCGGCAGCGGCGTGGCCGTGGCGGCACTGATCGGCACCGATGAGATCATGGCGGATGAGGATGGGGGGCGGCCCTTGAGGGCTGGAACCTATAGCGGCAATCCCGTTGCCTCAGCCGCCGTATCGGCGACCATGGCCGGGCTTGAAAATATCGACTACCGCCGGGTGCTGGCGCGCGGGGATAGGTTGCGGGCGCGGCTGTCCGCCGCCGCCGCAAATGCCGGCCTGACGCTGTGCACCTCCGGCTTCGGTTCGATGTTCACCATCTGGTTCCGTGAAACGCCGCCCGGCAGCTATGCGGCGGCGCTGGCCGCACGGCGGCCCGAGCTTTCGATGCAATTGCATCTGCGATTGCGCCGGCGCGGCGTGCTGACCATGCCGGACGGTTTCGGGCGATGTTTCATCACCGCGGCGCATGACGATGAGGTGCTGGAGGAGACAGCGTCGATTTTCGAACAGGTGCTGGCGGAAATGGCCGATATCGCCGGTTGAACGAAAGCGCCGGCCGACCCTAAGCTTGAGGGTATCTAGGGTCAGGACCCTAGCGCGGCTCGAGCCGGATCAGTTGGCCATTGCGGGCATCGGTGAGCAGATAGACATAGCCGTCCGGCCCCTGGCGCACATCGCGGATGCGCGATCCCATCCCCTCAAGCATCCGCTCCTCGCCGACCACTTGCTCGCCGCTGAGGCTAAGGCGGGAGAGCAGGCGGAATTTCAGCGCCCCCACCAGCAGGCTGCCCCGCCAGAGGGGAAATTTATCGCCGGTGTAAAAGGCCATGCCAGAGGGGGCGATGGACGGGTCCCAATAATGGACCGGCTGTTCCATGCCGGGCCTGGCGGTGCCTTCGCCGATTTTTTCACCGGAATAATGTCGGCCATAGGCGATGACCGGCCAGCCGTAATTGCGCCCCGCCAGGGGGATATTGACCTCGTCGCCGCCCATGGCGCCATGTTCATGCAGCCATAACTTGCCGGTGACGGGGTGTAGCGCCGCCCCTTGCGGGTTGCGGTGGCCATAGGACCAGATTTCGGGCCGGAAGCCGGCCTTGCCAACAAAGGGATTGTCCTTTGGTATGCGCCCATCGGTGCGGATGCGGATGACCTGGCCGCGATTGATGCTGGTATCCTGGGCGCGCCAGCGCTCGCCGCGCTCGCCCACCGTGATGAAGAGCAATCCGTCCCCGGTCAGCACGAGCCGCGAGCCGAAATGGCGGCCGCCGCCGGTTTTGGGAAACTGGCGGAACAGGATTTTCAGATTCTGAAGCTCTCCATCCCGCAGTTCGGCCCGCGCCACAGCAGTGCCCGCGCCGCCCTCGCCCGGTTCGGAAAAGCTGAAATAAAGGGTGCGGTTGGCGGCAAAATCCGGATCGACCGCCACATCGAGCATCCCGCCCTGGCCCTGAGCCGCGATGCGCGGCAGGCCGGTGATGGTGCGCTGCCGGCGGCCATCGGCGGACAGCAGCAACAAGCGGCCCGGCCGTTCGGTAACCAGCATGCGCCCGTCAGGCAGCCAGGCCAGCGACCACGGGTAGCGCAGCCCGTCGGCCAGGGTGACGGCGCGCAGGCGATAATGCTGCGAGGTGAAGTCCTGCCCGGCGGCCAAAACAGGGGTCAAGCCAGGCAGAATGAGGAGCGCGAAACCAAGCGAAAAGAAAAGAATCCGGGTCATGGCGCGGCGATATCTCCCTATGCGGCGTGAATGATGAGCGCCAGTTTAGCCGGAGCGCCCACCCCCCGGGGATCAAAAGCTCGTGACCCCGCCATCCTCAATCCTAATGTGACATTGTGCGGTTAGGGCCGGGGCGCGCGCGGTGGTATAATCGGGCGGTGTCCGGCAGGACATATTCACCCGTCAGAAGGAGGAAACCGATGCTGCGTATCTTCATTCCGATCCTGACCCTGATCTTCATCATTCCGGCCCAGCTTCACGGGCAAACCCTGCCCGAGCTGATGCGGCAGGCCGAAGGGCTTGCGGCGGCCGGCGATCAGTCGGGCGCGCTGCACATGCTCAAAGAGGCCTATATCCAGCAATGGCTGAAGACGCCCCTTGCGATCAGCAAGGCGACATTCGTCTCCAAGCGCAGCGAGGGCTATGGCAAATATCACCAGCGGGCCGATAACGTCTTCAATGCGGG
>PKTQ01000099.1 GCA_002869085.1 Hyphomicrobiales bacterium
GGTGATCAGCGGCAGGAGTGCGCCTGTCCGCGCCGCCAGGGCGCGCCGCAAGGCGCGGGCTTGCGGATCATCGCCCCAGAACACTACCGCCGCAAAGCCTTCGAGCTGGGTGAGGGCATCCGGCGCAAGCCGCCCGTCAAGCGCATGATCGCCCAAAGCCCCCGGCGCGATGATGAGCGCGGTGCAGCCCGCCCCTTCCGCTTCGCGCGCTTGCTCCGCCGCGTCCTCGGCGCCGGGGCCGAGGCACAGCACCTTACCGCGCGCGAACAGGCCGAGCCGGTTCGACTCGCCGGTCGGCCCCGGCAGGCTGGTCACCAGCCGCATGCGCGCATCGGGCGCCGGCAGCCGGCTGAGGGCGCTCTGCACCGTCTCGGCGGCAAGCTCCGGGCCACCTGCATCTGAAGGCATGGCTTTTTCCGGCGCGGCTTGTTCCGGGGCGAAAAACCGGGGCAGATAATGCGGGCCGCCCGCCTTGGGGCCAGTGCCCGACATGCCTTCGCCGCCAAAGGGCTGCGAGCCGACAATCGCCCCGATCTGGTTGCGATTGACATAGAGATTGCCCGCATGCACCCGGTCGATCATATGCTGCACCCGGTCGTCGATGCGGGTGTGCAGGCCGAAGGTCAGGCCGTAGCCGGCGGCGTTGATGTCATCGATGATGCGGTCGATATCCTGCGCCTTAAACCGCGCCACATGCAGCACCGGGCCGAAAATTTCCTCCTCCATGGCGCCGATGCCGCTGACCTGAACGATGGCCGGGGCCACGAAATGGCCTTTGGCTGCGGTTTCGGGCAGCCGTAGCCGTTTCAACAGCCGCCCCTCCGCCTCGGCCTCATCCAAATAGGCGCTGATATGGGCTTGAGATTGCGCGTCGATCACCGGGCCGGCATCGCAGGAAAATGCCCATGGATCGCCCACCTCCAGCGTGTCCATCGCCCCTGACAGCATCTCCAGCAAATCATCGGCGATGTCGTCCTGCACATAAAGAAGGCGCAGAGCCGAGCAGCGCTGTCCGGCGCTCTGGAAGGCAGAGGAGATGATATCGCGCACCGCCTGTTCCGGCAGGGCGGTGGAATCGACGATCATCGCATTCAGCCCGCCGGTTTCGGCGATCAGTGCCGCGCCGGGCGGGCAAGCTTCGGCCATGGCCCGGTTGATATGCTGCGCCGTACCGGTACCGCCGGTAAAACACACCCCGCCAATGCGCCGGTCGGCCACCAGCCTTGCGCCGACAACGCGCCCGTCGCCGGGGCAGAATTGCAGCGCGGATTGCGGCACGCCCGCCTCCAGCAGCAATTGCACCGCCCGATGGGCAATCAGCGCCGTCTGCCCGGCCGGTTTGGCCAGCACGCCGTTGCCGGCGGCCAGGGCCGCCGCGATCTGGCCGGTGAAAATGGCCAGTGGAAAATTCCACGGCGAAATACAGGTGAAAATTCCGCGCGGGGTGCGGGTCTTGTGCGCTTCAAGCTCATCGGCGTAATAGCGCAGGAAATCCACCGCCTCGCGGATTTCCGCCACCGCATCGAACGGGGTCTTGCCCGCCTCGCGCGCCAAAAGGGCAAAGAGCTCGCCGGCATGGGCTTCATAAAGCGCAGCGCCCGCCCGCAATATCCGCGCCCGCTCCTGGCCGTCCGCCGCCCACGGGGCCGCCTGTTCGAAAGCCAGCTCAATATCGTCGCCACCGGCTTCCAGAACCTCGCCCACCCGGTCGGTCTCATCGGCTGGGTTGACGATGGCCCGCGTCTCTGCGCCCTGATGCGGCGCGGCCAGCAGCGGCGCAGCGCGCCAGAATGTGTCCCGGAAAGGCGCGCGCGCCGCCTCCATGCGCGCCCGGTCATGGGGTTCCATCAGCTCCCAGCCGGCCGAATTCAGCCGGGGGCTGAAGATCTGCGGCGGCAGCGGAATATTCGGATTGGCCAATTGACCGCCCGCTTGCTCCAGCACCGCGATCGGGTCGGCGGCGACCTTTTCCACCGGTACATTCTCATCGACGATCTGGTTGACGAAGGAGGAATTGGAACCGTTTTCCAGCAGGCGGCGCACCAGATAGGCCAGCAGGTCCCGGTGGTTGCCCACCGGCGCATAAATGCGGCAATGGACCTTGTCGTTCTTCACCAGTACATCATGCAGGGCCTCGCCCATGCCGTGCAGGCGCTGGAACTCGAAGGCGGCGCCTTCGGGCGCCAGTTCCAGCACCGCCGCCGCGGTATGGGCGTTATGGGTGGCGAATTGCGGATAGATCCGGTCCTGCATGCTCAGCAATTTGCGGGCGCAGGCGATGAAGCAGGCATCGCTGGCCGCCTTGCGGGTGAACACCGGGTATTGCTCCGTGCCGAGGCTCTGGGCGCGTTTGATCTCGGTGTCCCAATAAGCCCCTTTCACCAGCCGCACCATGATGCGCCGGTCGAGCCTTGTGGCCAGGTCGTAGAGCCAGTCAACCACCAGCGGCGCGCGCTTGTCATAGGACTGCACCACAATGCCGAAACCGTCCCATCCGGCCAGGCCCGGCGAGGCCAGCACCGCCTCGAACATGTCCAGCGACAGCACCAGCCGGTGCGCCTCCTCGGCATCGATATTGAAGCCCATGCCGGCCGAACGCGCGAGCTGGGCCAGCGACAGGATGCGCGGCGCCAGTTCCTCCTTCAATTGCGCGGTGCGGGTCGGCTCATAGCGCGGATGCAGCGCCGACAATTTAACCGAAACGCCCGGATTGTCGCGGATATCCCCGTCCCGCACTGTTTTGGCCAGCGCTGAAATGGCTTCCGAATAGGCCAGGTGATAACGGCGCGCATGGCTTTCCGTGCGTGCAGCCTCGCCCAGCATGTCATAGGAGAAGCTATAGCCGCGCTTGATCTCCGGCGCGGCATTGCGCATGGCCTGCTCTATGGTTTCGCCCAGCACGAATTGCCGCCCCAGTTCGCGCATGGCCTGGCCCACCGCGGTGCGGATCACCGGCTCGCCCAGCCGCTTGACCGCCCCGCGCAGGGCGGCGATCACCCCCGGATCCTCATCGTCGCGCAGCACCGCCCCGGTCAGCATCAGCGCCCAAGTTGAGGCATTCACCAGCGGCGAGCTTGACTGACCCATATGGCTGGCCCAGCCCGAGGGGGAAATCTTATCGTCGATGAGCTGATCGATGGTGGCCGCGTCCGGCACCCGGAGCAGCGCTTCGGCCAGGCAC
>PKTQ01000245.1 GCA_002869085.1 Hyphomicrobiales bacterium
CGCATCAGCCCCATGTCGCCGCGATGGGCGCCGATCAGCGGCACCGCCACCTGCACCAGCGCCACCGCCAGGGCGAGGATGAGAGCGAATTGTCCCAGTTCAGCGATCATGAACCCAGCTCCTTCTTTTTCGGCTCTTCCCATTTGCCGCTTTTCTTCAGGCTGTCGGCCACTTCGGGCGGCATGTAGTTTTCGTCATGCTTGGCCAGCACCGAATCGGCCACGAACACCCCGGCGGGGTTGAGCTTGCCCTCGGCAACCACCCCCTGCCCCTCGCGGAACAGATCCGGCAGCACGCCGGTGAACTCGACCGGCAGTTCCTTGACCAGGTCGGTGACCACGAATTTGACCGTGGTGCCCTGGCCGCGCTTGACGCTGCCCTTCTCGACCAGCCCGCCGAGGCGGATGCGCTGGCCCGGCTTGACGGATTTTTCGATCACATCGGTGGGGCTGTGGAAATAGACGATGCTGTCGCTCATGGCATAGAGAATGAGCCCCACGGCAATGCCCAGCGCGCCCAGGGCAGACAGGATCATGGTGGCGCGGCGTTGTTTGCGTGTCATGGCGATGGTTTCATCCTTAAGAAATGAACTAGCTCGGGTAACGGGTTATAGCCCGAAACGCTGCCGGGCTTCCTTGATCCGGGCCATTGCCTCGGGCTTGTCCTTGAAATGGGATTCGGCGCTCTGCAAGGCTTTGACCGCATCGTCTTTGCGTTTCAGAACCATATAGGATTGCGCCAACATGATCCAACCCTTCAGATCGTTGCCGTCCTCTTTCAGGCGCTCGGCGAGCCCGGCGACCATGGCGCCGATATCCGGGGCGCCGCTGTCGGCAGACGGGGCGGCGGGCGCGGCGCCCCCTGCCCCGCCGGCGCTATAGCTGCGCCGTGCAGCGGCGATCTTCCGCATCGCCTCGGCATCGGATTTGAAGAACTTCTCGGCGCTATCGAGCGCCTTGGCGGTGTCGGCGGGACGGTTCAGCACCGAATAGGCCCGGGCCAGCATCAGCCAGCCATTGAGATTGTTGCCGTTCTTTTCCAGCTTGGCCGCGAGGCCTGAGACCATGGCGGCGATATCCGGGGCGCCGCTTCCTGCGCCGGGTGCCGGGGCGGCGCTTTTGGCGACCTTGCCGCCGGCCTTGCGGATCTGGGCCTCGATCTGCGGGCGCCAGCCGGCATCGGCCGGGGCGGAGGCGAGCATGTCCTGCCAGCGCTTGATAGCGCCTTCTTTATTGCCGGACTGAATTTCCGCCAGGCCGAGATAATATTGCGCGGTCGGCTTGGTGGCGTCGAGCCGCATGGATTCGCGGAACACCTTCTTGGCCTGATCGTCGACAATGCCGTCATTGGCCATCACCAGCGCTTCGCCATAGCCCGACAGCAGGACGGCGTTGGGGCCGTTCAGCTTCATCACCCGCTCCAGGGCGCGGGCGGCGTCGCGGTAGCGGCCGAGCTTCATATAGGAGGGGGCGATGATGGTCCAGCCGCGTGCATCATCGGGGTTCTTGCGCAGATGATCCTCGACCCGGGCCACCAGCACGTCGAGACTGGCCGATTTGTTGCTGGCGCTGATCCGTTCGGCATAGGGCTGGCCGGGCAGCCCCGGCGAGCCCTTGAGGGCATAGACGCCAAAACCGGTAACGGCCATGAAGGCGGCGATCAGCAGCGCGGTCATGGCGTTACCGCCGGCAGACGCCGGGGCGGCATCCTCGCCGGCCGCTTCGCTGAGCCGCAGAATCTTGCGCGAGACCTCGAGCCGGGCGGCCTCGGCCTCTTCTTTGCCGATTACCCCGTTCTCCAGATCGCGCTCGACCTCGCGCAACTGGTCCTTATAGACCGCCATGTCGAAATCCCGCCGGGCAAGCGGCGCCGGCTGGCGCAATCGCAATGGCCATAAAACGGCAAGAAGAACGATCAGAAAAATACCTGCAAACGCGGCCCAAAGCATAGTCGCTCCACCAGTTGACAGCGGGTGCGCCGTGCGGACCCGTTTGATTCAGGGCTGGGTTATAACCTGTTTTGAGGGGGCAGCGAAACCATGCTGTGATAAAATATCGCAGGGCGCGTATCGGCCAAAGCGGCGCCGGCGCCGTCAGCAGGGCTGGATTTCAAGCTCAGCCGGTGGCCTCTTCCTGGTCGAGCATGGCCAGGGCGGCCTGGCCGCGCCGCCAGATCAGATCGGCCATCTCCTCGCCCTGCACGATGCGGATCAGCGACAAAGAGGCCTTCAGGGAATCCATGGCCTGCTGGCTTTCCTCGGGGGATTTGCTCTTGATCTGGGCGATATTGCGCTCGGTAATTGAATCAATATATTGCTTATTCTCTTTGATATATTGATGAATTTTCACGCTGAGCGACAATTGCTCGCCGAGAAAGCGCGAGCCGATCAGAATTTTCAGCGCCCGCTCCGCCTCGCGCAGGCTGTCCGGATCGAGCTCTCTTCGCGCGGCCGGGCTCTTGCGGGATTTGAGGATCGAGCCCCGCCCCAGCAGCGCCTCGCGGATCAGCCGCTGAACCGGCGAGATTTCCTGCTCGATCAGCAGGGCGATCTGTTTGCGCGCCTCGACCAGGCGCTGGCCCCAGATGCCTTTCATATTGATGCGGATTTCAGAGGTGAACTCCTTGGCCATCTTGTAAAAGAGCCGCATGCGGTGGAGGATGTCCTTGGCCGGCTCATGCAGCCGCACCGCCTCGCCGATTTCATGGACGATCAGCTCCATGCCGGACAGCAGCATCTCGCCGGCCGCCCCATGCTTGGAGGCGGCAATGGCGGAATCATCCTCTTTCAGCAATAGCTTCTTGGCCACCCGCATCACCTGACCCTGATATTTGAGGCGCGATTTGAGAATGGCCAGGAAGATTTCCGGATGATCGGGCACCTTGCTGATGAATTTATTATAGAGCTGCACGCAGTAATTTAGCACCTCGCCGTCGAGCTCGGTGATGGATTCGGGCAATTGCTTCTTGACCTCGGCAATCTCGTCGGCCAGGGCGAGGGAGATGGCCATTTCGCGGGCATCCTCCAGCACGCATTCATTGCCGAGCTGCATGCTCAAAAGGCGTTTTTCCTTCTGGCCTTCGGATTCCTCGGCCGATTTTATGGCGGTCAGCAGGGCTTTGCTGCACAGGGC
>PKTQ01000252.1 GCA_002869085.1 Hyphomicrobiales bacterium
CGCCCGGCCATGACGAAGCGCTAAAGCTGATCAATCGGATCGACTGCCCGCATCTCTTCATCAAGCAATGATCCGGATAATAAAATCAGCCCGCATCTCCCTTTGGAGGAAGCGCCTGCGTCTGCTTTATAAGACCTGAATAATCTTGGGAGATAATGGCGCGCCGGGGAGGATTCGGACCCCCGACCCCCAGATTCATAGTCAGCTGCTATATATTTTCACTGCGATGCATCAGTCCTCACTGATTCGATAATAAACCCTTGACATTAATGTTATAAATGGGAGTTCCTTGTTCAAAGGCTTGCATCCACCATCACGGTAACCCATAATATATGTAACCCATTAGCAACCCGAGTTATGCAGATGCCCCGATTGTCAGACAGAGCGCTGAGCAACACTTTCCTCCGCAAGCTAAGGCCCATGGACAAGCGGATCGATATCTATGATGCCGTGCGCCGGGGGCTGGGTATCAGGATTTCGCCAAAGGGCACAAAGACGTGGTTCGCCATGCGCCGGGTCAATGGCCGGATGAAGCGCGTGAGCTTCGGGCGCTATCCGGAAATGGGCCTATCAGAGGCTAGACTGAAGGCGACGGATCTGCTGAGTGAGATGGATCGGGGAATCATACCCGTTCAGAGCAAAGCCGACGTGTTTTCTGATGTTATGGATGAATGGTTGCAGCGGGACCAGGCCGGCAATCGCAGCGTGGATGAGGTAAAGAGGGCGCTGACCCAGAGCGAGACGATGCGACCGACGTCATAGAATGTCGTTTCAGTCCCCGCCGGCAAGAGTGTTGCTTGATAGGCCATATTGAGTGAGCGCATCAGCGCAACGTCCTCCCAGTTAGGATCTGGGCCCTCATAACGTCGCTGCCAACGCTCCATTAGCACAGCAAGGAGAGGTTGGTCGACGTCGCTGTTGCCAAGTTGCGTACGGAATGTCGCAGGTGAGGACTGTCCTTTGAAGCGGGCGACATCATGCGTGCCGAGAATGGCCGGTGTGCTGCCCACCATGTTCTCGTAGTGACGGTCGAGCATCCAAGGGTAGATCGCAAAGGCCTCGCCAAACAGTATGCGGAGTCCACGCGGGCGTCGGAGCTCGAGAGCGCGGCTATGAGTAACGGTGGCGATTGCGATGAGGTCGCGGAAGCTTGCGAGCGTGCTGACTTCACGAAAGACGGAGGTGGCACTGGTATGGACAAGCATCACACTCGGCTCGAACTTGGCACCGAAATTGTCGGTGAAACGGTTGAGGAAAAGGTGAAACATTGGATGTGTGCGCTTGAGGGCTGCAACGCGACGGTCATGGGTGGGGGCGAGTGCTGCAATGTCGCAGCCGATCGCGGCCTCGAGAGGAATATTTGGCAGTACGAATATCGGCGTCCAGTCGTTGGTCATGTATGAATCCCAGTTTCTGCGAGCGGTTCCACAAGATAATTCTGCAGGAGTTCTATCAGGTCATATGCCGAAAGAAGCTCTATGAAACGGTCGAGCTAAAGGCTGTTCTGGATGAATAGCTACACCACTACAATACCAGACGCCCCCATCAGGGCAGGGCCATGAATGGCAGAACTCTGCTCCAGGCTTCTAAGACCCACTTGCCCAAACCAAGAGAAAATGAACGATAAACAAGACGCCTGATCAACCCCGCCCGGAGTCGGCGAGTGTCCGGCGAATACCGTGTTTGTACACACATCTGAACCACTACACATGAATATAGAATATTCAAAAACAGAAAAAATCCACTCCACTTCATCAATCATGACGTGAATCCGATTGCCTGTTTTGAGAAATATTGGCAATCATACCTTCATGCTCGCACTTATGTTCATACAATACCTATCCATGCGCACCTCGCTTCCAATGCAATGGCCGACTCGCTCTAAATGGTTATCTGATCAAATCATGCTGGAGCCTATTCCAAACCTCGAGGAGCTTTCATGAAGGCTTTCGAATTTGACCATCACTTGATCAGCTCCTATGAGCTTTTCTCACGCTCTTTCAGTAGCATTCGTTCAGAAGATCTTCGATCCGCAATTGACGCGCAATATGACGCTAGGCGGTTCTGGCCTGATGCTCTCCTATCCTTGAATCCGCGCTACCTCTCGGGCCCCAGCGCGGATGATCTCGTCGCCTCAGGTGACTTGGATGAAGGAACTGGGAAGGTGTTCCGATTCGGCGAAATACCTCTGCGATTTTACCGACACCAGGCGGAGTCGATCGCCAAAGCGAAATCCGGAAAGAGCTTTGTCGTCACAACTGGGACAGGCTCCGGTAAGTCGTTGTGCTTCTTCGTGCCAATTGTGGACACCATCATTCGAGCACTGCGCGCCGGAAAGCCACGGACTACCCGTGCGATTATCATCTATCCGATGAATGCTCTGGCAAACAGCCAGATGAAGGAAATCGACAAATTCATCGGAGAGTCCGGACTTCCAGACAGTCTGAAGCCAACCGTCAAGCGATACACGGGCCAGGAAAACCACGAGGAACGCCAAAGGATCGCGGCCAATCCACCAGACATACTCCTTACCAATTACATGATGGCTGAGCTGCTGTTGACCCGTCAGGATGATCTGGATTCGCAGGTCATCAGCAATGCAACGGGCCTTGAGTTCATTATTCTCGACGAACTACATACTTATCGGGGGCGTCAGGGGGCAGACGTCGCGGTGCTCGTTCGAAGGTTGCGAGACCGGTGCACCCCCAACAAAACTCCAATTTGCATCGGCACATCTGCGACGATGGCATCAGAAGGAACTGAAGAAAGTCGAGCCGTCGCCGTCTCCAAGGTGGCGACCAGGCTATTTGGCTCCGAGATCGGTCCGGACGCCGTCATTGATGAATCGCTTCAGCGAGCTACTGACGACACCACTAGTCTCTCACAAGCGACAGCCGCGCTCGCTGGGGTCTTGCGGCAGCCAATCCCAGAAAACCTGGACGATAAACAGCTGCGGAAGCACCCGCTCGCGGTGTGGGCGGAGCTTGCTCTCGGGCTCGATGACGGCCTAGAGCTGAAACGAAAAAAACCCATCCCCTTCGAGGATGCCGTCACACAGTTGGCATGTGATAGTGGCGTCGATGCGGGGCAGTGTCGGAAGCATCTTGAAGACTTCTTGACGTTGGTGAGCCTCCCAGAAAACCAACGCGGAGGCACCGGAGACACAGCGTTCTTGGCATTCAAGCTTCACAGGTTCATCTCGGGCGCGGGAGAAATCTTCACAACGCTGTCTGATCAACCCCGAGCAGTCCTGTTTGAGGGGCAGCTCGAAGACCCAGATTCTCCTGGGCATCGCCTATACCCGACACGTTTTTGCCGTAACTGCGGGCATGAATACCACGTCGTCACCAAGACCGAAGATGACGGTGATATCAGGTTTCTCCCCCGCAACATCGATGACACGCCGGTTGAAGCGGAGGACGATGATGACGTAGCCGGGTATCTTTGTCCGGTTCCGGTGAATGATCCCGATTTTGGCTTTAATGGCGAATTGAGTGGGTATCCCGAGAGCTGGCTGGAAGAGCGCAACGGGATCGAACGGCTTCGGTCGTACCGCAAGAAGCGTGCGCCCACCTCCTATGTTGTTTCGCCAGACGGTCGGCATGGTGCCGGCGGGCGCGAGTTCTGGTTTATCCCAGGAAAGTTTGCGTTCTGTCTGCGCTGTAGGGATGAGCCAAACCAAGGGATGCGGGAGCGAAGTAAGCTGGCTGGCCTGTCCGGTGAGGGGCGGAGCTCTGCAACAACCCTTCTTGTATCAAGCGTGCTCGAATGGATGAATATGCCAACCAGTGGCGTGCCAAAGACGAAGCGCAAGATTCTAGGTTTTACAGACAATCGGCAAGACGCCGCTCTGCAATCCGGACACTTTAACGATTTCCTGTTCGTGAGCCTCCTCCGCGGTGCCATTCTTAGGGCAGTCATTGCTGCGGGTGCGGAAGGCCTGACCGATGACGAATTCGGCCTAAAGATAGTAAAGGCGCTCGGTTTCACATCTGAAAATAAGGAAGCGCGCGTCCACTGGATGCTCGATCCGTCAGCTGGTGCCGTCATTCGGGAAGACGCTCAGCGAGCACTCGCCAAGGTTCTGGCCCACCGTGTTTGGACGGACCTCCGGCGGGGCTGGCGTTACACGAACCCAAGCCTATCTGTTTTGAACCTCCTGGATGTCGAGTTTGTCGGCGTGGCTGACATGGCTTCCGACCGCGAGCGACTGATGACGGTCCTTCCCGAGCTTGGCGACCAGACAGATGAGCAACGAGCCGACCTTCTGAAGACTATTCTCGGCGCGATGGTTGAAGGTCTTGCTATCAATACCGAAGCCCTCGACCTAACAATTCTCGATGGTGTCGCGCAAAAATCGCGCTCGCTATTGCGTTCGCCCTGGGCAATCGACGCCAAGGAATACCCACGGGGACGGTCCTCACTTTTGATGCGTACCCTAGGCACGAACGTTGTCGGCCTTCGTGAAGAACAAACCCTGCTTCGCGGAGGGCCCAATTCGCGCATCGCGCGCTTGATCAACAAGAATAGAGTGCTCGGCATAAAGCTCGGCCGAGATGACTATCTTGAGTTCCTGACTCGATTGCTGGAGTTTTTTGCAGATGAAGGACTAGTTGCTCCGGTCGAACTGGATACAGACTTAGTCGGATGGCGCCTGACACCTTCTGCCGTCCGCCTCGTTCCCGGCCCAGCCCTTGCAGACGAACGCAAGCGAGGAAACCGCTATTTCCACGAGCTGTATACTTCAATTGCTGACAATCTGGCGTCGGGTCAAAGCGTATTCTGTGGACTCGAAGGTCGGGAGCACACCGCGCAGGTTTCTCAAAGACAGCGGGAATGGCGGGAGTGGCGCTTCAGATACGAAGATGACGACCTGAAAAACCTAAAGACCTCTGAGTTTCGAACTGAAATCAAGACTACCGGAGAGTCCGACCAGTTCCTTCCGGCGCTGTTCTGCTCGCCCACGATGGAACTCGGTGTCGATATTTCGGCACTGAATGCGGTCTACCTTCGAAATGTCCCCCCGACCCCCGCCAATTACGCACAGCGCGCCGGTCGTTCGGGACGTTCCGGACAGGCGGCGGTTGTGGTGACCTACTGTGCATCCGGTTCTCCGCATGATCAGTATTTCTTCGACCGACGCAACGATATGGTTGCGGGCGTCGTTCGCCCGCCGGCCCTGGACATTACGAATGAGGAACTGGTGCGATCACACCTGCACGCCATCTGGCTCGCGGAGACGCGCCTCGCTCTTTCACCCGATATTCCGGACATACTCGATCTCAGCGGTGACCACTATCCTATTAAGAGAGAGATACTGACTACCATCTCCAAAGCGGATCTGGTCTCCCGTGCGCGCGCACCAATGCAACGGGTGCTTGAACAAATCTTGGCCGCCGACGAAGGAATGATACCAGTCTGGATGGATGACCCAGAAGATTTCGTGCTTCATGTGGCAATGGACGCCCCGAAAGAATTTGATCGAGCGTTCGACCGTTGGCGCGAACTTTACAATTCTGCTCGCACCCAGCTTGCCGAGGCCAATACGCGCTCGGAAATAACGGGTCTTTCAGCCGCCGACCGTCGCAAGATCAAGGCGGCACAAATGCAGGCTAGCGACCAGATAGCGATCCTTGAGCAAGGGAAAGCATCAAATGGCTCTGATTTCTATTCATATCGCTACCTAGCGACGGAAGGCTTTTTGCCCGGCTATAATTTCCCGCGACTGCCGCTATATGCCTTTGTGCCAGGCGAAGGGAAAACTGGTTCTTACCTCTCTCGCGCACGTTTTCTCGCAATCTCGGAGTTTGGGCCGCGAAGCCTTATCTACCATGAAGGCCGTGCCTATCGGGTGATGAAGGCAAAGCTCCCTCCGGAAGTGCGCGCGGGCGATGGATCGGAACTTGCGACCAAAGACATCTATATCTGCGCGAATTGCGGAGCCTGCCACGAGGGAGAAGTGGAGCGGTGCCATGGATGCGATACCCATATGGCCGATGAAGTGCCGATCAAGCGCACGCTCCGTATCGACAATGTTGAGGCTGCACCTACCGAGCGCATCACTGCCAACGATGAAGAGCGAGTACGGCAGGGATTCGACATCCAGACTGTTTTTGCGTGGCCTAAAAAAGATGATCAGATCCAGGTTAGGAATGCCGAATTCAGGTGTGGTGAGAATTCGCTGCTGACGCTCCAATACGCCAACAGCGCTGAGATTAGCCGCCTGAATAAGGGCTTGAAGCGTCGAAAGGATCAGACTGTTTTCGGTTTTAACATCGATCCTCGAACTGGTTACTGGGCGAAGTCTGAGGACGAAGATTCAGAAACCGAAGCCCCACCGGACGTGGTGAAGCCGGTTCGGATCGTACCGATCGTGAGAGATCATAAGAACGCGCTTCTGTTCCGCTTTAAGAAGCCAGAAGACTTTGACCCGAGGACAATAACCACCGTTCAGCATGCTCTGTTACGGGGCATTGAGGTCGTTTACCAGCTTGAAGAGGGTGAGATCCTCGGCGAACCGCTTCCAGCCCGGGACAACCGTCGCGCCATCCTTGCTTATGAAGCAACGGAAGGTGGTGCCGGTGTCCTCACTCGCTTGATGGATGATCCGGATGCGATCAGCGAGGTTGCGCGGACGGCTCTCGGGCTTATGCACTTCGAGAACATCGACGCGGCGGTCTCAAGTGGAGACGCTGACCTGTTGTCCGAAAAGGCAGGCGAGTCCTGTGTAAGGGGCTGCTATCGCTGTCTGTTATCATATTACAACCAACCGGATCACGAGCAGATTGATCGCAGCAGCGCTGAAGTTACCCAGCTGTTGGTTGATCTCGCTCGCGGCCACACGGTGCTTGAACAACCTGTTGCGCGAGATAGTGCGTTGTCACCCTGGCTGATGTCTTTTGAAGAAGCTGGTCTCCCCTGTGTCGATACGATGAGCATCAGCTTTGCCGGCACGGAAGCTGAGTTCGTGTGGCGAGGGTACTTTGTGGCCGCTACCACCCAGCCGATTTCCTCTGATGTGGCCAGTGAAGCAGCCTACAAGGGGTGGGAACTGGTGGAGCTTCCAGTCTCGCCTGAAGCCGGCGTTCCACAGAAACTACTTGATCTCTTGAAGGGATAAGCATGGCACTGAGTTTTTCACCTGGCGATCTTGTGCGCGCACGAGGCCGCGAATGGGTCGCGCTTCCAGCGCCGCGCCCTGGTGTTCTTACACTTCGACCGCTATCAGGGAACGAGAATGACGTCGTTGTTCTGGACCCTTCGCTCGAAATTTCATCCGTTGAAGTTGCGCGGTTTGATCTCCCCGAGGATGCGCGGAGTACGGTCCAGGCCAAGGCAGCGCTCTTGGCTGACGCGCTACGACTCACTCTTCGCCGCGGCGCAGGGCCTTTCCGATCTGCCGCTCAGCTTGCTTTCGAGCCTCGAACGTATCAGCTTGTGCCGCTGCTCATGGCGCTCAAGCTCCAAGTGCCGCGACTGTTGATCGCGGACGATGTCGGCATCGGCAAGACAATCGAGGCGGGGCTGATTCTTCGGGAGTTCATGGATCGCGGCGAAGTTGACGCGTTCTCGGTTCTTTGTCCACCTCATCTGGTGGATCAATGGATCATTGAGCTCAAGGACCGGTTCGGAATTAACGCAGTAGCCGTTACATCCGGCACCGCAGCACGTATCGAGCGCAATCTACCGCTCGCTCAGACGCTCTTTGACGCTTGTCCCTACACGGTCGTGAGTCTTGATTACATCAAGGCCGAAAAGCGGCGCGAGGGATTCGCGCGGGCTTGTCCCGACTTCGTCATTGTTGATGAAGCCCACGCTTGTGTCGGAACCCACAAGGGCAAGCAGCAACGCTTTGAATTGTTGCAGGGGCTCGCAAGGGACGCGGAGCGGCGGATCATCATGCTCACCGCCACACCGCACTCAGGTGACGAAGAAGCATTCGCGCGATTGCTGTCGCTGATAGATCAGGAATTCGCAACGCTGGACTTCGACAGCGCCAGATATCGTGAGCGTCTCGCCAGGCATTTCGTCCAGAGACGCCGGGTGGATCTCATTGAGGGAGATTGGCACGAGGACAGATCATTCCCGAAACACGAGAGCACCGAGTACGCATATCGCCTTTCGCCCGAGCATTTGTCATTCCAGGAAGCGGTTCTGGACTATTGTCTTTCGGTGGTTTCGAAAGCTGGAGAACATAAGAGGGATCAGCGCCTCGCATTCTGGGGTACCCTTGCTATCATGCGCTGTGTCGGCTCTTCGCCTGCTGCAGCGCTGAGCGCGCTGAGAAATCGTGCTGTCAACGAAGCCGACCGTCTCGAAGCGCAGATCTATGACGAAGACGGCGACGACGAAGATGCCGTGGACATTGAGCCGAGCATGGCGTTCTCGGATGATCCCGCGCTTAGTGCTCTCATCGATCAGGCTGGCGGTCTTCTTGAATCGAAGGATCCCAAGCTTGATGCCCTCATCGGTGCACTCAAGCCTCTGATCAAGAGTGGTGCCAACCCGGTCGTCTTCTGCCGATATTTGGCAACTGCCGAACACGTGAAAACTGGCCTGCGAAACGCGTTCCGAAAGCTCATCATCGAGTCTGTGACCGGTGAGCTGACCCCGGATGAGCGTCGCGATCGCGTTGCGGAGATGGCGCTGGAGGACGGGGAAGACGCTACTCAGCGCATCCTGGTGGCCACCGACTGCCTCTCTGAAGGGATCAACCTCCAGCAACTTTTTGATACTGTCGTGCACTACGACCTCTCATGGAATCCGACCCGGCATCAGCAGCGCGAAGGACGGGTCGACCGCTTCGGTCAGCCGGCCGAGCTGGTGCGCTCAATCATGATGTTCTCGCCCGACAGTGCCATCGATGGCGCCGTCCTCGAGGTGATTCTGCGAAAAGCCGAGGAAATAAGGAAAGCCACCGGCGTGACGGTTCCGCTGCCTGAAGAGCGTGGACCGGTCACGGACGCCTTGATGTCTGCGATGATGCTTCGAGGCAACGGGCATAGACAGCTGACACTTGATCTTCGCCTCGATGATGGGACGAGGGTCATGGAAGCCCGTTGGCGCGATGCCAGCGAGAACGAGAAGAAATCGCGTGCCCTGTTCGCCCAGAACGCAATGAAGCCCGCAGAGGTGGCGCCGGAGTGGGACAAGGTCAGAAGCCTGCTTGGCTCTCCGGAGGATACAAAGCTTTTTGTCGAACGCGCAATGTCGCGGTTTGGGGTGCCGCTTGAGAAAAAGCGGAACACTTATGTGGCACACATACATGCCCTTCAAACGGCCCTGAAGGAGAAGCTTGAACAGCGGGGCCTCGAGAAATCCGTCAAGCTTGCCATCGCCGAGCCAGCTCCATCTGGCACGTCCCTGCTGACAAGAACACATCCTTTGACAGCATCTCTCGCGGAGAGCCTTGTCGAAGCTTCGCTGGATCAGGAAGCTCTTCCGGACCTCGGCATCGGCCGCGTTGGTGCGTGGCCGACAACCGCTGTTTCAGCGATGACGCGCGTCGCACTGCTGCGCGTTCGGTACAAACTCACAATCCATGCCCGCAGGGAGCGGCTCCTTCTGGCGGAAGAGGCCGCCCTAGTCGCTCTCCATGGTAAGAGCCTCGTGGCTGCCGGCGAAGACGTCCGCGTCATGTTGAACACGCCGGCCACCGCCGATCTCGCGCCGGTCGCAAAAGATCGGATGATCAATACCGCAAGGGCGGATCTGCCCGATCTCCTTGCTGGACCAGTGGCGGACTTCGTCAAAAAGCGCGCGGCGGAGCTCGTTGAGGACCATGCTCGTTTGCGCGTAGCGGCTGGCTCCATCTCTCGCGTCAGCGTCGAAGCGATCCTTCCGCCCGATGTGATCGGCTTGTTCGTTCTCATGCCGGGCGAGGTGTGATCATGGTGCGCCACCCGATCTCAGATATGTCTGCCTGGCCCTCGCTCAATCTCGAGGGCAACTTGATCGCACCTGCGATGATCGCCAGGATCGACCAGCGCGATGCACCGGAACAAACTCCCGAGGACTACACCGTCCGCAAGGGTCTTACGATACGCGAAGAAATCTCGACGGCCTTCCGGGTCGGCCAATCCCACTTCGATGCCTTTGCGAAACTCGACGCGCCCTCTCAGGACGCGACCCGTCGTTTTGTTTCTGGCTTCTTCAAGGAGACCTTCGGCTTCCACGATCTGGCGCCCACCGCCGCGCCGCTCGCTATGATCGCCAGCGGGCGAGTTCCTGTGGTCGTAGTGCCGCCAAGCGAGACACTGGACCGCCGCAGCCCGACCCTGTCCGTCGATCGCTCCCGATCGCCGGCCTTCGCGCTTCAGGACTACCTGAACGACAACGAGGACGCGCTCTGGGGCATCGTCACCAACGGTTTTCACCTTCGACTCATGCGGGACAATGCGTCCCTGACGCGCCCGGCCTACATCGAAGCCGACCTTGCCCAGATATTCTCGACCGAGGACATCGCGTCCTTCGCCGCGCTCTGGCTGCTAATCCACCGCACCCGCTTTGGCGCCCAAGACACCCCGGCCACGGATTGCGCGCTGGAACGCTGGCGCGAGACCGGCTCGCGCGAGGGCGAAGCCGCACGCGACCGTTTGGCCGGTCAGGTTCAGCTTGCTCTCAAACTCCTCGGCTCCGGCTTCCTTGAAGCCAATCCTGATCTCGCCGCCAAGCTGAAATCTGGCGAGATCAATCTGACCGAATGGTTCAACGAGCTCCTGCGCCTTGTCTACCGGCTGATCTTCCTGATGGTGGCCGAGGACCGGAACCTCCTCCACCCGGTGAAGTCGAAGGTCGAGGCCCGCACGCTCTATGCCGAGGGCTACAGCCTCGCAGGCTTACGCAAGCAGTGCACCCGCGCCGCCACCTGGGACAAGCATCACGACCGCTACGAAGGCATCAAGATCGTCTTCCGCGCGCTTGCCCATGGGCAGGAGGCACTCGCCCTCCCGGCGCTTGGCGGCCTCTTCGCAGAGGATAAGCTGCCTCATCTCGAAACCGCCCGCCTGCGCAACCGTGCCTTCATGGAGGCGCTCTACCGCCTGTCCTGGCTTGCCGGGAAGAGCAGCATGGTCCCCGTCAACTGGCGCGCTATGGAGACCGAAGAGCTGGGCTCGGTCTATGAAACCCTCCTCGAACTCCAGCCCCAGTTGGGCGACGACGGCAAGACGCTCATCTTCGCCTCCGAGACAGCCGAGCAGAAGGGCAACCAGCGCAAGACCACCGGCTCATACTACACGCCCGACAGCCTGGTGCAGGCGCTGCTTGATACCGCGCTCGACCCCGTACTCGATAAGACCGAGGCCAAGGCGGACGATCCTGCCAAGGCGCTCCTGAAGCTTTCGGTCATCGACCCCGCTTGCGGCTCGGGCCACTTCCTGCTGGCCGCCGCCCGTCGCATTGCCACGCGGCTAGCCCGCATCCGGGCCGAGGGCACGCCATCGCTCGCCGATTTCCGCCATGCCCTGCGCGATGTCGCGCGCCGCTGCATTCACGGGGTGGACCGCAACCCGATGGCGGTGGAACTGACCAAGGTCGCGCTCTGGATCGAGACGGTCGACCCCGGCCTTCCCCTCGGGTTCTTCGACGCGCAAATCCGCTGCGGCGACGCGCTGCTCGGCGTCTTCGATCTGAAGGTGCTGCAGGACGGCATTCCTGATGCCGCCTACAAACCGCTCACTGGCGACGACAAGGAAACCGCGAAATACTACCGGGATAAAAACAAACGAGAGAAGAAAGAGCGGGATCGAATAGCGGAAGGCTTTGGTTTTTATCGCCAGCAAGACCTGATGCGCGACTACGCCAAGTTGCGGGCAATGCCCGAGGAAACGCTGAACCAGATTGAAGCCAAGGCGAACCGCCTGCAGGAGCTATCTGCCGAAGGGGCCAGCGCATGGCAGTTGGAAACCGCATGCGACCTGTACATTGCGGCCTTTTTGCTGCCGAAGAAGGCTGGCGGTCAGTTTGCCGGGCCAGACGGTCTGCCGCGACGGGGGGCAGAGTCCGTGCCGACTTCAGGGGCGCTCTGGGAATGGCTCCGCGGTGTGCAACCGTTCGGCCCCATGTTTGGAACATCGATTGAAGCTGCCCGCGAGACGCGCGCCTTCCACTGGCCACTGGAATTTCCTGATGTAATGCAGCGAGGCGGGTTCGACGTGGTGCTGGGCAACCCGCCTTGGGACAAGATCCAAGCTGAAGAGCAAAGCTTTTTCGCCTCTAGAGATCCTGTTATCTCCGCAGCCACGGGACAAAAGCGAAAACGCATGATTGAAGGTTTACGTGCGACAAACCCTAAGATTCATTCCGAGTTCGAAGAGTACAAACGCAACATTGGAGCGTTAGACGTATTTGCAAAGAATAGCGGACGGTATGGACTTACTGGAAAAGGCAAACTCAATACTTATGCGCTTTTCTCGGAACTGAACAGCAATTTGCTCACCCCTCTTGGGCGATGTGGCATCATCGTTCCAATTGGGCTTGTGACGGATGACACAACGAAGGAATTTTTCGGCGGAATGCTCAAGGCAAACCGCCTAGTGTCTGTGCTCGGATTTGAAAATGAAGAGTTCATATTTCCATCTGTGCACCACGCCTTCAGATTCATTAATTTGACGATTTCTGGGTCTGAGCTCACCCAGCCAACTGTATATTCATTTTTCAATAGAAATGTGAGAGACATTCAGAACCCAGAACGGATTTATGGCCTAACTTCGAATGAGGTTATTGCTATAAATCCAAACACTGAAAATGCTCCAATATTTCGCAGCAATACTGATGCAGAGCTAAACTTGCGAATTTATCGCGATGTGCCTGTATTCATAAATGATCAACTGGGCCAGAACTCTTGGGAAGCGAACATAAGGCGAATGTTTAACCCCACTGATGATTCTGATCTCTTTAGTGAAGACCCAAGTCGCTTCAAAGACCCTATTCCGCTTTATGAAGCGAAAATGATCCATCAATTCGATCATCGTTTTGGGTCATATTTGGGCCAAACCGAGGCTCAACGCCGTCAAGGCAAATTACCAGAGACGACTCCTGACGAACATGCTGATCCGAACTTCAGAATTCAGCACAAGAACTGGATGGAAAAAAACGTAGCCGAGGCGGCTATCTCAAGTCAAACTGACTCGGAGTGGTACATTTCATTTAGGGATATCACCAACGCTTCATCTTACAAGACAGTTATTTGTTGCATCTTGCCCCGCGTCCCCACAGTTGACCCATGTAGAAACATATTCTTGGGCGAAAGAACCGGAGCCCTTGACGCCTCGTGCCTTTTGGCTTGCTTGAACAGTATAGTTTTCGATTACCTGGCTAGGCAGAAGGTCAGTGGGAATCATCTGGCCATATTTATTTTCAAGCAAATACCTGTTTTGCCCCCTGAACGACTTTCCGTTGCACAAACTCAATTTGTGGCAGCAAGAGTGTTGGAGCTAACTTACACTGATTACCTCATGGCACCCTTCGCCCGCGATCTGGGCCATGACGGCCCGCCCTTCGTCTGGGATGAGGACCGCCGCGCCCTCCTGCGCGCCGATCTCGACGCCTTCTACGCCCGCGCCTACGGCCTGACCCGCGACGAGCTGCGCTACATCCTCGACCCTGCCGACGTTAAAGGCTCCGACTACCCCTCGGAAACCTTCCGCGTCCTGAAGGAAAAGGAAATCCGCCAACACGGCGAATACCGCACACGCCGTCTGGTCCTCGAAGCCTGGGACCGGATGGAGCAGGACGGTGAATTTGAAGCAATGGGGATATGATAATGGCTGATAAAGAAGCAGTGGCGAAATCAGTGAAAGCCACAGACGCTGAAGATAGCGTCCACACCAAGGAACTCCAAATTATTCGGGAGGAAGTTGACGCGGGGAAAGAGCCCACAGCCAGCGTGCGCGAACTGCTGCGCTGGTTCGGTGCGCACCGCCGCCGGTCTGGGGTTGTCGAAAGGGTTGAGGCAGAACTGGAAACGACAGGACTTCGAACAGATCCGGATTTCACCACAGCGTGGATTGATGCGCCGGTCACTTTCCGGAAGCTTGCATCTCCGGAGAAGTCAGAAATGGCCCCGTCGAAGACCCCAGAGGATATCGAAGCCGCGGCTGAACCTGTTGACGATGAAGAACTGCCGGAAGTCTCTTATCTCGTACGCATGCTTGATGCAGCCAACCGGGAGGTGGTTTCCGTCAATCCGGAAGATGTTATCGCAACCGCCATCACGCTTATGATGGCGCATGACTTTTCACAGCTTGCGGTCATGACCGGTCCGAGAGACTTGAAAGGAACGATCAGCTGGAAATCCATCGGCAGCCGCCTCAGCCAGCGAAACGATCTCAAGACGGTTGCTGACGCCATGGACAAGGCATCCGAGGTTCTTGACACGGACTCCTTGTTCGAGGCCACGCGGGCGATTATCGGGCGGGAATATGTTTTCGTCCGCTCCTCGGTCGATAAGAAGATCACAGGTATCGTAACCGCCACAGATGTAAGTGAGCAGTTCCAGTTGCTGTCGGAGCCATTTCTTCTCCTTGGCAGGATAGAAAACCAGATCAGGCGGATCATCCAGAACACGTTTGATGTCGAAACGCTGCGTGCCGCCTGCAACGACGCCGATCCGGATCGAAAAGCGGCCGTATCCAAAGTTTCGGATCTCACGTTCGGCGAATATCAACGCATCCTGGAGAACGAGGATAACTGGAAGAAGCTCAACTTTGTGGCTTGCAGGAAGACCTTTTGCAACGAGCTCGACAAGGTTCGACAGCTACGAAACGAAATCATGCACTTTCATCCGGATACAGTCGAGGAGGGCGATTTTGAGCAGCTTCGTCGTTTTTCTCGCCTTCTCAGCCAACTGGAAAGACTGTCACGGCAGTCTGAAACCAAGAACATCGCCTCATGATCGAGGCGCCCCAATCCTTTATCACTCGCCAGGAATGTGACAAGGTCGCGTTCCAGAACGGTTACCGCCGGTCGCTTGGTGAGACCGATGGCTGGCGGCGCTACGGATCTACCACGGTGCAGGGCTCAATCTGGCTTGCCCGCGACACTACCGAGGGATGGCTGCTCGCGCTTGACCACGGAGGCGTCATCGAGGAACTCGACAACGCTGCAGTTGCGATCGAGGGACCTGGACTGGCTCGCTACGCTTTTGCGACTCTCGGCGAACTCTACGCGCTGATCCCCCGGATCTATCAGCTGGCGGCCAGTCTCCCTGATGCTCCGCTCGTGCAATTCCAGGCCAAGGTGAGATATTTGCCGACGAGCACAGAGGCAGAACGGCTCGTCGTCCAACGCATCGGACAGGACATCTTCCGTTCAGGCCTGATCGACTATTGGCAGGGCCAATGCCCGCTCACCGGCATCGCGGATCCAGCGCTGCTGCGCGCATCGCACATCGTGCCGTGGAAGGACTGCACCAGCGATGCCGAGCGTCTGGACGTATATAACGGCCTGCTGCTCTCGGCCTTGTGGGATGCCGCTTTCGACCGAGGGCTTGTGACCTTCGATGACGAAGGTCAGCCAAAATTCTCGCCTTCTTTGAGCGATGTTGCGCGCGCCGAGTTGCGTTGGCAGGATTCGATCCCTCTGACTGACAATCACAGGAAGCGGCTTTCCTGGCACCGCACCAATCTCTTCGTCAGCCAGGGAGCCGCACAGGAGAACTGATCAGGCGCTCGCGAGCCACCCCTTGTTCTGCAAGGTCTGAAGGGCGATGCCGATCTGGCGCGGCGAAAACCTCTTCTTCCGCGCGTTCCAGGTATAGACCTTAGCCATCGCATCTTCCGTGCTGATGGCGTTCTCGCGTGTCGTCACCCAGTGCACAGTCGCTAGGAGTTCCAGGCCGAACGGCGTCTCGAACCCCTCCACGAGCTCAGCCACACGATCAAAGCGCGAGGCTGTATCTTGCTTATCTGACAAGAAGGACTCCGCGTCCTTCACCGCACCGGGGACCAGTTCAAGCTGCTTTTCGGGCGCATCGCCACCATCAGCGTATCCCGACACAAGGTGTCCCTCGACCGCGCGAAGGACGTGGCGAAGGTTCTCGGCGTAAGGACCATACGGCGCCTTCGCATACTTGAGGCGGAGTGGCTCGCCTGCTTCCTGCATGAAATACATGAGCTTATGCACTTCAAGCAGCGTCACGAACGGGTCCATCAATCCGCCAAGATAGCGGTTCATCAACACCACCAGTGCGGCTCGTCCGGGGCTCATCGTTGGAACTTCCCGCGACTTCGTTGTGACAGGCGCACTATTTGGCTCGAAGACAATGACCTCCAGGTCCGGCAGGTCGCGTAGCGCGACTTCGATCCGGGGACGAACGTCTTCCCAGTTCAGGCCACCGAGTCCGCTCCCAAGCGGCGGGATGGCGATTGATCGGATTCCGCGCTGCCGAATCTCTTCGGCAAGGGCGACAAGCCCGGAATCGATGTCCTCCATCCGACTTTTCCCGCGCCAATGCCGCTTCGTCGGGAAATTAATGATGTACTTGGGGTTCGTCAGCGTATGGGTCTCGAACACAAACATCTTCCCCGGCTGGACCTCGTCGCGCTTGCAGGCCGCCTCGTATGCCTTGAAGTTCGCCGGAAAAGCGTTCTTGAACTGGAGGGCGATGCCGCGGCCCATGATTCCGACGCAGTTGACCGTATTGACGATCGCTTCTGCGTCCGCCCTCAAGATGTCTCCGGTCATATAGTTGATCATGGCCATCCTCCCCTCAGTAATACCACTCTCTTCGGATTTCGACCCTAGGACGATGGCCAGCGCCGTTCATGGCAGCATAGACCCGCTGAGCAATCCCCTGTGAGTGAACGCCGATCCTTTCGACCAAGTGCCACGGAAAGGCCTCTTCGACCAGGAACTCAGCTTGCTTACCTTCCTTGACCGACCGAGAAACCCCGTTCCCGGACCACTGGCGCGCTTGGACCGCACCCCAATTGATTTCGTCGAGGGCTTCAATGTCCGAGCGATCCTCGAAGTAGTAGGCGCCCGCATTGGACAGTGTGAACGCCCATCGCTTGTCATTGGCTGCGGCCCACGCGACCGTTTCTGCAAGATCCGCCTCAAGATGGATAATCGGCTCCTGACCACCCGTGCTGCCTCACCGACTACAATCGGGGCCGCAGCTCAGTGATGGCGAGAGAGTAAACGATTATCAGTGCTGGAAATACGAAAACGCTTTGCTGGACGCAGATAGATCCTCTGGAAATCATCTATGGCATTAAACTAGATGAGGCGATGTATCGAACCAAATAGCGCTATAAAATCGCACAGCCGTGCTTACTATGTGCTTACTGGCACATATCAACATCATTGTGTAAGAACTATAACTATTTGATTTTAATGGCGCGCCGGGGAGGATTCGAACCCCCGACCCCCAGATTCGTAGTTTAAGGTGATGCATTTTCAAGGGTGCATATAGAATAATCTAACACACTGATATAATGAGTAGATTGTATTTTTTTATAAACATACTTTCTCATGAAAAATCCTCCAAGCGGTGATATTTTGGAACCCCAGTGGAACCCCAGCGTGCTATACTGTGAGTGAAAGACTGGGTGCCAAATGACCAAAAAATCACTCACTGACCTTACCATCCGCAAACTCACACCAGATGCCGCAGGCCGTTATGATGTTTGGGATACCAATGTTAGGGGATTTGGAGTTCGTGTTTTCAAGAGCGGTGTGAAGTCGTTCTTCCTCTCCTATCATATGAGTGACCGAAAGCGCCGGGATACTCTTGGGCGTTACCCTGATGTCAGTTTGGCGGATGCGCGCAAGCTGGCCTATGAGCGGCGTGCACAGATTGCTCGGGGCGAGGATCCGGTTGCACGGACCACAGCAAATTCCAAGACTTTCAAGAAAGTGGTTGGCGACTTCATTGAACGACATATCCTGCGGCACAACAAGGAAAGCACCCAGCTTCTATACAAAATGATCATTCGCAATGAGTTCCTGCCGATCTGGGGAAACCGGCCAATTCATGAGATTGAACGAAAGGACATCATTACTGTTCTTGACCAGATCATGTCACGGGGATCACCGGGTACAGCCAACAATGCCTATGCAATTGTCAGCAAGTTTTTCAATTGGTGCATCTCGCGTGACCTTGTCAAAGCTAACCCCTGCATCGGTGTCGAGCGGCCAGCAAAGCTGAAATCGCGGGAGCGGATTTTGACGGATCACGAGTTGGGCAAGATATGGGCGGCAGCTGACCGTGCTGGATATCCCTTTGGCACCATCATCACCCTGCTTATCCTGACCGGTCAGCGGCGTGGTGAAGTTGTGAATATGGAGTGGGATCAGATTGACTGGGGAAGCAAGGTTTGGAACCTTCCAAGCAAGCTCACAAAAAACAAGAAAGCACATAGCCTGCCGTTATCAAAACCTGCGATAGAAATCATTCAGGCTATCCCGCAAATCAACAATCAGAAATTTGTCTTTCCCGCAGTTGGCTCAACAACTACAACCTTCTCCGGATTTAGCAAGAGCAAGCGACGGCTGGATGAGAAGGCGCAGATAGATGACTGGCGGATACATGATCTACGCCGGACGGCGGCAACAGGAATGGCGATGCTGGGAGTACCGCCTCATGTGATTGAACGGGTGCTCAACCACTCCTCCGGCCAGCTTGGCGGTATAGCCGGGGTTTATAACCGGTATCAGTATCTAGATGAAATGAGTGCTGCCCTGGAATTGTGGGCGGAGCATTTGATGGCGCTCTAACATCAAAACGGATAACCATCATCTCATTCAAGAGATGCGCCAATCCCAACGTGGCCGTCCAGCGAGCCCCATATAACGCGTTCGAATGGCATGCGTTAGTGTCCACTTATTTATGATGGACACCTTGCTGTGGTACGCACATTGAGAAAGGAAGTCGTGCGGTAATTCAAACAACTGAATTGTTGCCATCCGTCTCGCAACTAGACAAGATTGAATAAAAGCAACGCTGTGGATCCATCAGTATGGCAACAGAACCTATACAGTATTAGTAGCAACCTCTTCCATCAGCTGGCCTGCTCTTAAAGTATTTACTATAATACTTAGAGCATCTAGAGGCCCAATTGTAAACAACATTTCGTGGGCCTCTTTTACAATTCGTCGTATACCCGCTACTTCTATAGTATTTCTGTTGATTGGATCCATGTGTTCCAGTATTTTGACTTGAGTTTATTGCGAATTGACCTTTGACGTGCCAGCACCGCGTTTCTTGTGCTGATGATTGGGTGGCAACAAACACGAAACCCAACGTAGTTAGCAAAAAAAAGATACGTTTCATTACTTTCTCCATGTCAGGAATTTCTGGCACTAAATGTAGCTCTCTTAAATTTTGAATACGTTTAATTTTAACGCATATTTAGAGTGGAATGAATGCGGCAAAATTTCGCAATATACAGTTGGAACTCTCCGATTTCCTGGGCAGTTAAGCACTAGCAGATTTTGCTCTTCATGCGACCTCCTTTCGAAGTTGATGGGTCTTTCATATCCGATGGCGAACACACCGAGGTGGAGATGACATTGCGGCTCAACAGGAAGGCACTATCTTGCGATTCGCTCCTCTTTGCTGAAAATAGTCATCTATGTTCAGCTATGTGAATCTTGCCAGAATGCGGCTTTAGGCCTAGCATTATAAGTGCCCATTGGGTTCGGTCGGCATGCCGGGCTGGGGCATCGCGATGCTCCTTTTAATAGGAGATATCCGATGAACCATCCAAAGCAACTGATCGACAAGCGTGAGCTGACGAGGCTCGTCAAATACTCGCCTCAGCATATCGCGCGCCTGGAGAAGGCAGGCC
>PKTQ01000177.1 GCA_002869085.1 Hyphomicrobiales bacterium
AGCGCGGCCGAGCTGAAACTGGCCGCCAATTGGGACCGCAAATATGAGCGCAAAAACTGCCGCATCGCCCAGCTTGACGTGAACTAGGCGCCAAGGCGGAACACTAAACAGGGCGGGGGGTGAGAGCCTCCCGCCTGAATATTGTCAACATCAAGGGAAATCAGAAATGCCAATACAAAAGCGGAAAGTCTCACCTGGATTAAATTGGAGTAACGTAAGAAAAACAGGACTTCCAACCTATGGCCTATATTGCGGGCCGAATTGGACTGGCGGTAAGGTGGGTGGAAGTGATACTTCATTAAAAGGTGTTGATATGCCAGATGAATCCTGCCGTGGGCATGATATTTACTATGGATAAAACCCAAAAGGTAATAAATGGCGTGCAGATATAAAGTTATCAACAGAAATGGCAAAGCATGTATACAACGGAGAGTTGAAAGGAAAAAATATTGACGAACAACTATACCTTTCGGCAATTATTCCATATTTTATTTATAAAGGGGCCGAAGGATTTAAAAGAGATCTGCCACGTATGGGGCTCGAAACATCAAGAAAAGCAGCCAGAAAAGTAGTACGATTGACGGGTGAACTCGATGACTGGGCCTTAAGGAAATACAACAAGGTAAACAGAGAAGTGTTTAGGCTGACCGGGAAAATCAATGACTATCCCGTCAATTTGGCAAAGGGTAGAATGAAATTTTACGGTGGATTTTAGTTTCATATTTCTGGCTGAGAGTGCTTTCCGATCGCGAAATATACTCAGTTGCCGAGTTTTCTATCCCTCTCCAGAAGGAATGGCTCATCACTTCGGCCAGTAGCGCAAAACAAGCTTCGCGCCGGCCAGGGCGCCAAGCCCGGCCGAGACCGGCGGCATGATAAACCACAATACGGTTCCCAGTGTCAGGTGCAGGTAAATAATCACATCTGGCACATCTTCTCCGCCGAACAGATACGCCATCCATGTCGGGAAACTGATGAAAAACCAGATACAGAGAATCAGAAGAGCAGCGGCTCCGGCGATAGCTGCCACAATGGCTGCCGCGGTTCGCGGCAAATTTCTCCCGGATTTTGCCAAACCGGCGCGCTTGGCCGGAGCATCCGAAAGATCGCCTGTTGCGCCTTCCTGAGGCATTGCCCAAGTGCCTCTAACAACCGCATAAATTCCTCCCACTAATGCGCCGAAAGCGGCACCCGGTGGGCCATAAATAACCACTGACATCGCCTCGACAGTGTCGTTGTCATACATGTCGAATAAAGTTCTTATTGTGATAAAGGCGATGAGAGCGGCCAGAATATAGCCAATCGCTGCGCCAATCCCCGAGGCCTTGAGAACCGGTTTCCACTTCATGTCAGCCCCGCATTGCTAACCAAGATCATCTGGTTTGGATCATTTCACATTAAGCCTGGCAGAGTCATGAATTCAACCGGAAGTTCGGAGCGTTGTCTCGAAAACACGATAACGATGAATGGCCGGGGGCGCCATGCCGCAGCAGACATGGGGACAGGCATTTCCACGCAACCGCTTTTAACTGCGAGTTGCGGGCCGGTCAGGCCAGTAGCGCAAAACAAGCTTCGCGCCGGCCAGGGCGCCAAGCCCGGCCGAGATCGGCGGCATGATAAACCACAATACGGTTCCCAGAGTCAGGTCCAGGTCCAGGTAAATCATCACACCCGGCATATGATCACCGCCGAACAAATGCGCAATCCAGGTCAAGAAGTTGGCCGATAACCAGAACCAGAGAATCAGAAGGGCAGCGGCTCCGGCGATAGCTGCCAGAATGACCGTCACGGTTCGCAGCAGATTTCTGCCAGCGGCAGATATGACGGCTGGCACGGTGCCTGCAAAAGACTTCTCGTCTTTGTCAGTTTCTCTATCGGTCAGCCCATGTCTGCTGCGCTCATGCACCATCATTCCATAAATGGCCCCAGCAATAGCGCCGACAACTGCACCCAGCGGGGCTAACACAACAATGGAAACAGCGATACCAAAATACCAGTCATCCGGACCCGGTAAGAGTTGAAGGACGACAGGAGCGATGATTGCAGTCAGAAGAAAACCTTTCCCTGCAGCCCTTGCCGCTGTGTTGGCCGCGGTTTTCCTTTTCATTGCGGCTACGCCTTGCTTCCTTGCGAATATATCCTTCCATGAAGGATGCCAGTTTAAGGCAGATATGAGAGAAGTTTCAACCGGAAGTTAAGCAGTGTTGCCTGTTAACGTCAACTTCAGTGCGGGCTAAATGTACCCTGCCCAATCAATTTTCAGAATCAAGAGGAGAAAGAAATGAGTAAAATAAATTGAGGTAACCCTTGGGCAACATGGACCCCGACCTATGGCAAATATTGCGGTAAGAACTATACCGGTGGCAAGGTTGGTGGCTATGACACTTCCCAAAAAGGCGTTGACGTCTTTGATGAGGCCTGTCGGCAGCATGACATTGTCTATCAAAAACATGCTGATGCGAATAATTGGGACGCTGATTTGAAATTGGCAGCTCAGACCTTGATCCGAACTTGGTCAGATGATTGCGCAAAATTAAATCCTTGGGAGAAAGCCTATGTCGGAAGTATGTGGCGCGCCATGGCATTGAAAGGACTCGCTAAAATGCCTTTGACTCAACCCCTGTTTGGCGATCATAAGGCAAAAAATTTAGTTAGAGAAGCACCATGAAAGGTTGTAAAACTAAGTGGTGATGGAATAGTTGACCTGCCCGAAGAGCAATACGACAACGCATCCAGAAAAGTATTTAAATTGGACGGCGGTCGGAAATGGCATGAAAAATTAACTGGAACCAGAAGATATGATTTTCGATCGGACTATTGACCTATTCCAGAAGCGGCTGCCAAATTTTAAGGGGTGACGGTGCCTGGCAAGCCCCCAAACAAGCGGTGAGATGGATGCGCGAGCAGGATTTTGCTGAAGACGATCTTCAACTGCGGCGCCGCGCTGCAATTGCTGGCCGGGGCCAGATAGCCGTTTTTCAGATTTTCTTGGCCCGGCGCGCGTCCCGCTGCATCCGCATGAAATCGATCGCCCGCCTTTTGATCAGATCGACCTCTTGTCTCGAGAAATATCCATCGCCATCCGCATCGGCCTTGGCCAGCAGGCGG
>PKTQ01000348.1 GCA_002869085.1 Hyphomicrobiales bacterium
CCGATGCCGTCACCGGCCAGGGCCAGCAGCCTGACCGGGCGGGCGGGATTGTCCTTTGTTGCGGGCATGTTGATCTTCACTCCCTGAAGCCGTCCGAAATGGGACCGGGTCAGTGGGTTGTGAAGGATCGCCGCCCGTCGATCAACCCCGCCGCATCGCCGGATGCGGGCGATTGGGAGCGCGAATGGCCGCGCCGCCCCTGCGTCACCGGGACGCGCCCGGCCCGGGGCATTTTCAAATCTCCATAAAATTCAACGGTTCATATCGATTGCGCCGGCCGGATGGGGTTTCAATTGCCGCGCCGGCACCGGAAAACGCTTGAAAAATACAAAATTATATACATAATTGTCGACAATTGAAAACCGACCACAAGGAAGAGGCAGGAGATTGTCGGCATCTTCCGGCAATCAGCTTTCCCAATATCGCGATTTTCGCGTCTTGCGCCTGGCCTTAACGACAACAATGCGCCGGTATTGATGTGTTGAAACAAACGGGACCAAACAGACAGATCTGGAGAAAATCATGAGCTTGGACAAGGCCCTGAAGCCTAAATTATGGACGCCGGGGGACTGGAATGCATTTTTCGGCCTCTTCACCAATATCCTGCTGAATGTGCTGGTGTTGACCGGCCTGTCCCTGGGGGTGGTGCATCTGCCCGCCGACACGGTGTTCGGCCGCATTCTGCCTGCTCTGGGCATCGCCCTGCCCCTGGGCAATATCTTCTACGCCTATCTGGCCTATAAAATGGCTCAGCGCGAAGGCCGCGACGATGTCGCCGCCCTGCCCTATGGGCCGAGCGTGCCGCATATGTTCATCGTGGTGTTCCTGGTCATGCTGCCCACCTATCTGCAGACCAAGGACCCGATCCTGGCCTGGCAACTCGGCCTCGTATGGGCGCTGATCATCGGCGTCATCGTGCTGATCGGCGCCTTTGTCGGCCCGACCATCCGCAAATACACCCCGCGCGCCGCCATGCTCGGCACCCTGGCCGGCATTTCCATCGCCTTCATTTCCATGCGCCCGGCCTTCCAGATGTGGGAAGCCCCGTGGATCGGCATCGTCTGCTTCGGCATCATACTTTTAAGCTGGGTGGGCAAGGTGCGCATGCCCTTCGGTATTCCCGGCGGTCTGGCGGCGGTGATCGTCGGTTCCGCCATGGCCTGGGCGGCGGTGCTGCTGGGCCAGAGCGACATGATGGTCCCCTCGGCGGTCGGCGAGGCGCTGGGCAAGTTCAATATCTATCTGCCGTCTCTGTCGGGCGATGTGTTTTCGGTATCCCTGGCCAAGGTGTGGCCGCTTCTGGTCACCGCGATTCCGCTCGGCATCTACAACTTCACCGAAGCCATCAACAATGTCGAATCCGCCTCCGCCGCCGGTGACGACTATAATCTGCGCGCCGTTCTGCTGGCCGATGGCGCCGGCGCGGTGATCGGCGCCTTTCTCGGCTCACCCTTCCCGCCTGCGGTCTATATCGGCCATCCCGGCTGGAAGGCGGTCGGCGGCCGCATCGGCTATTCCCTGGCCACCGGCTTCTGTGTCGCGGTGATCAGCTTTTTCGGTCTCGCCGCCCTGCTGCTGTCGGTGATTCCGCTGGTGGCGATCCTGCCGATCCTGCTGTTCATCGGCCTGGTCATCGGCGCCCAGGCCTTCCAGACCACCCCCAAGGCCCATGCCCCGGCCATCGTTCTGGCGCTAATCCCCAGCATTTCCGAATGGGCCAAGACCCAGATCGACGGCACCCTGTCGACGGTGGGCAGCAGCGTCGCCGATGCTGGCCTCGCCAAGCTGTCCCAGGCCAATGTGCTCTATCACGGCGTGGAGAAACTGGGCGGAGGCTCGATCCTGGCCGGATTGATGCTCGGCGCCATCGCGGTGTTCATCATCGAGCGCCGTTTCAACTGGGCCGCCCTTTATGCGGGGGTCGCCACCCTGCTGTCCTTCTTCGGCTTCATCCACGGCTCGCAACTGGCGATCAATGCCAGCCCGTCCGTATCCGCCGGCTATGGGGTGCTGGCCCTGATACTGGCCTATCTGAGCTGGAAAGAGGAAGGGGCGCTCGACTGGTCGCCGGTCGACAAGGAATAGCGCCGATCACATCAAGCCCGGCAGGGAGAGACCCGGCGCGCTCTCCCTATCAGCTCCCCTTTCAACAGGACCTGGAAAATGAAAGAATTGTTCGTCAACGGCACCCTGATGCGCGGACTGGCCCTGCACCATAATCTGGCGGGCGCCGAGTTTCTGGGAGAGTTCCGCACCCGGCCCTGCTACCGCCTGTTCTCGATCGGCGACGTGCATCCCGGCATGTTCGAAGTCGACCCCAAACAGGAACAGGGCGTCTCGGTGGTCGGAGAAATCTATCGCATGAGCGATGAGATCTGGGCCAGGGTCGAGGCGGGCGAGCCGCCCCATCTCTATTGCGGTCCGGTCAGGCTGGAGGACGGGCGCATTGTCGACGGCATTCTTTTCCCGCGCGATCAGGCCGAAGGGGCGCACAGGGACATTTCATCATATGGCGGCTGGCGCGCCTATCTGCAGGCCGCCGGCCAGGAATAGAGACACGAGGACATCATGACCAACACCTTACAGGCCGAACCCTATGCATTGGAGTTCGATCCCCGCCACACCGCTCTGCTGATCATCGACATGCAGCGCGATTTCGTAGAGCCGGGCGGCTTCGGCGAGAGCCTCGGCAATGACGTCTCGCTGCTGCGCAGCGCCATCGCCCCGACCAGAAAGCTACTCGATCTCGCCCGCGAAAGGGGCATCGCGGTCATTCACACCCGCGAGGGTCACGCGCCTGACCTCGCCGATCTGCCCCCCACCAAGGCGGCGCGCGGTAAGCTCAAGGCCGGCATCGGCGCCCCCGGTCCGATGGGCCGCATTCTGGTGCGCGGAGAAAAGGGCCATGACATCATTCCCGAGCTTTACCCAATTGCCGGCGAGCCGGTGGTCGACAAGCCGGGCAAGGGCGCCTTCTGGGCCACCGATCTCAACCTCATCCTGCAAAACAAAGAGATCAAAACCCTGATCGTCTGCGGCGTGACGACGGAAGTCTGCGTCAACACCACGGTGCGCGAGGCCAATGACCGCGGGTATGAATGCGC
>PKTQ01000176.1 GCA_002869085.1 Hyphomicrobiales bacterium
CAACAAGCAGCTCATTTGGTTCTGGGGGAAATCGCGCGTCGGTCATCACTTACGTGCACCAAGTCAAAAAAGTGCTTCCACCGGATGGAACTCTATCAGATACGATATTTCCTGGCAGTTTGCGAAACCCTGAATTTCACAAGGGCCGCTGAGCAATGCAATGTGTCCCAGCCATCGCTGACGCGCGCCATCAAAAAGCTTGAGGATGAACTGGGCGGCGAGCTGTTCAGGCGCGAGCGGTCAAGAACCCATATGACCGAATTGGGCCGCTCGATGCAGCCCTTCCTTCGGCAAAGCCTGGACAGTGCCCTGGCCGCCAAGGCGCAAGCGGAAAATTACGGACGCGGGGACATGGCGTCGCTGAAATTGGGGCTTGGTTCTTCCATTGATCTTCAGATTGTTTTGCCGGCGCTTGAGGAATTGACCAGGGTGATGCCCGGATTGAAGCTCACCCTTGTGCGCATGGCTTCCAGAGAACTCATACAAAAGCTTGAAGAGGGAGAGATCGAAATCTCAATAGGCGCGCTGGATGATGTTGTGTGGGATCGCATGAACCAGTGGCCCTTGTTCACCGAAGAATTCATGCTGATCGCTGATCAGAATCATCCATTGTCTCAAAGGCAGAATATCAGCATTTCGGATCTTGAAGATGAACCCCTCCTGATCCGTAGCCATTGTGATTTTGGCGCCGCATTCTCCTCAGCCCTTGAGCAGCAAAATATCAAGATAAGAGTGTGTCATGAGTATTCCGACCCGTCTGATGCGGGGGCGCTGGCGGGAATGGGGCTGGGAGTGACCATAGTGCCCCGGAGCCTGAAAACCTCCGAAGCGGCTGTTGCCATGCATGTGGATGGCCTAGGGCTCAACAGAACCGTATCGCTATTCTCGGTTTCCGGTCGGCGTTATTCTTCTGCCGGATCAGCTCTGGTCCAGATGCTCAGAGCTGCCGATTGGTCAAGTTTTGAATGTGAAGCTAACCAATAGTGTCAAGGCAGTTCAAAATTGCCTCTGGCGACATACGGTTTCTGAAGTCGGGATCAACAAATCGTCCGGCAATCAAGCCATTTTGGTCTAGAATGAATGTTGCCGGAATGGGAACACACCAACCGTCATTACCCTGAAACCGCCCCAGATCCGTGCCTCTGGCGGTGAAAGCATCGCGCAAGGTCTGGCCGAGAGAGATCATAAGCGCGCATTCCAGCGCATACCCGTTATCCATATCGATCAAAACCGGGAAATCAATATCGTAGTCACCGATCAGTCGGGTAACTGAAGGGGCGCGCTCGGGCATGATTGAGATCAGCTTGGCGCCGCGTGATTTAATTTGCGAATAGACATCATTCAGGGCCAGAAGCTCCAGGCGGCAAAAAGAGCACCAATGACCTCTGTTAAAACTGATAACGAGTGGCCCTGATTCCAGAAGGCTGGCTGAACTGACCAGTCTGCCGCTATGAGCTGGAAGAACAAAACCCGGCATCGGGGAGCCGAGCTGAGGAGCGGCCTCCCCGGCTCCAGCTCGCCTTAAACGCTCAACAATATCGGCGTAGATGCCGTTGATCTCGACACTATTGTTGCGAAGATGCTCGGAATTTGCCGCCAGCTTATCCGCAAGAGGAATATCCAGACATCTGATTTCTTCAAAGGCACTCATGGAGCTGCACCGGTAACAAATGGCTCCGGACATAAAAGCATATCACCGCTCCATTGTTCCATACTTGTTGCGCATGAAAACCATAGACAACTGGTATTTCATTTTCTGGCCTCGTGAAGGCACCTTGAACTGGACAGCGATCAATGACGATCCGCTGCACCAGATCATTCAAGGAGAATAGCCATGATCAAGAAAACCACCATCAACAATGTTCTTATGACCGCCGCCGCTCTCGGCACTGTGCTGGCCATTTCCGCCGGCCCCGCCTCCGCTGCCGGGGATAAGGAGAAATGTTTCGGCGTCGCCGCCGCAGGCAAGAATGACTGCGCCACCGCCACCTCTTCCTGCGCCGGCACCGCCAAAGCCGACCGTCAGGGAGATGCCTTCATCGCCGTTCCCAAGGGTCTGTGCATGAAGATCTCCGGCGGCAGCCTGAAGCCGTCCAAGTAACCCCGATGAAAAACACTATGGTTCGTGGAGCTAATGCTATGACCTCCCCATTGCCCCCGCTCAGCTTTGCGGACCTCCCGATCCCGGCACGTGCCGGGATCGGGCTCAAATTCGAACATATTCATGAGGTCAGAGAGACCACGCCCGACATGGGCTGGTTTGAAATCCACGCTGAAAATTTCATGAGCCCAGGTGGGCCTTCCCTGAAAGCGCTTGAGGACATTCGCTCCCATTATCCCTTGTCGGTTCATGGTGTCGGACTGTCCCTGGGCGGCGGCGAACCGCTGAACCAACTCCATCTTCACCGACTCAAAACCGTAATAGACAGGTTTAACCCCGGTCTGGTGTCCGAGCATCTGGCCTGGTGCGCGATCAATGGAACCTTTTTCAATGATCTTCTGCCAATCCCCTATGACAAGGCCTCCTTAAGGAAGGTCATCGATCATGTCAGTGAGGTTCAGGATGTTCTCAAACGCCAGATTCTCATTGAGAACCCCTCTTTATATCTCGCTGTCCATGACAATGAATTCCATGAGCCGGAATTCCTGAATGAAGTCGCCAGGCGGACAGGGTGCGGTCTGCTCCTGGATGTCAACAACGTCGCGGTCAGCGCATACAACCTGGCATATGACCCAGCCGCCTACCTTGCTGAAATCGATATGAACCTGGTGGGGGAAATTCATCTCGCCGGACATGAAACCAAGACAGTTGGGCCGCGTTTTCTCAGAATTGACGATCATGGCTCTACCGTGAGCCAGGAGGTCTGGACGTTGTATCAGGACGTCATCAGAGACAGGCCTGCCATCCCCACCCTGATCGAATGGGATTCAAACATCCCGCCCCTGAGCACGCTACAGGCAGAAGCCCACAAAGCAGATCTGCTGATGGACCAGTTAACACGTAAGGGAGGCAAGCATGCTTCGTCTCTATGATTTCCAGCAGGTTTTCGGGCAGAACATATGCGGAGCCGGCTCCGGCAATATCGGGAACTA
>PKTQ01000157.1 GCA_002869085.1 Hyphomicrobiales bacterium
AAAACCGCCCCAGGCGATGGGTTTCCATTCCATCACGCGATCGAATGCGGGCTCGTGCTGCTGATGCACAAGCAGAGCGGGCGGACATTGTATTTCGAGGAGGCGTGCTGGCGCGATCTGGTGCTCGGCATTGCGCAAAGCCTTCTGCCGGAGGAATTGGCAAGCCAGGCAAAAAAGGGCGGCTGACGGGGCAACAGCGCCATTGAGAGCCGGCATTTGAAGGTAGCGGAAGCCCGTGTTACCCTATGTGATGGTTTTGATCGCACGCCTTTTACTGTTCATCCAGATCGTCATTATCGCGGCGGTGCTTGGCGCGGCCGTGATATTTTTCGGCACCATAGTTCTGGCTATGATGTTCGGCGCCAGCGATGCAGAAGGCGCACTGGCGATGGGCGCGGCCGGGCTGATGCCGGCGGGGGCGGTGATCGGCGCCGGGCTCGGCGCATGGCTGGCCTGGCGCATGCTGCGGCGCATGAAAGCCGCCTCGATCATGGCGGGGGGCTATGGACTGGCCGGCCTGGCGGCCCTGTCGGCCGGCGGCTGGCTGCTCTATGAGGATCTCTCCGACGGCAATCCCTATCCGCAGGGCAAGGAGCCGGTGGTGCAGATTGAATGGCGCCTGCCCGAAACGGTGCCCCATGCACAGGTGAAGCGGGTGTTTCGCTTCATGATGCGCTCGTCCTATATGAACTGGATTTTGAGCACCGAATGGGACAGCCCGGCGGTGCGCGACGAGGACGGGCACTCCATCCTGCGCTGGCGCGGTCAAATCCGCTGGCGGGTCACCGGGCGCACCTTCCAGATGTGGCGCGCGCCGCTGCACAATGTGCGCATCACCGTCGATCTGAACCTGCCGCGCGACCCGAAGCCGGCGGCGGAATATGGCCCCTGGCAGCAGGTCCGGAGCGCGCCTGGACACGCGTTCCGAACCCGAATTGCCGGCGGTTGAGCATCCCCCTCGCCGGGGCGATTGCGGCCGGATCAGCCTTTCTGAGGTGCCGGCATGCCCTGCAGGGCCTTGACGTCGGCGGTGCTCAGGGCCTTGCCGCCGATACCCCATTCGCCGCTGCCCAGCTCCTGCACCCGGACCCAGGTCACGCCGCGCATGGCCTCGCCTTCGATGGCGACCATGGTGTCGGTGACCTTTTCGATCATCTCGCGCTTCTGCTCCGGAGTGAAAACCCCTTCGATCAATTGAATATCAACGAGTGGCATGATGTTTCCTTTCATCTTTTTTTGTGCCGCGCCTGGGGCTGATGCCCGTTGCGTGGGTGAAAGCTATCTCATGCCGGGTCCCCTGCCCGCCAGTTCACAAACTGAATCTCGCCCGGTACAGAAACTGAACTGGACGCCGGAGCCCGCTCTGCCTAGGCTTGAGGGAACAACAAAAAGGAAAACCGATATGGCCGAGGGAAGTTACAAGCAGTTCTGTCCGGTGGCGATGGCCGCGGAAACCCTGTGCACCCGCTGGACAATGTTGCTGGTGCGTGAGCTGGTGGCCGGATCGACAAGGTTCAACGATCTGCGCCGCGGGGTCCCCCGCATGTCCCCCGCGCTGCTGTCAAAACGTCTCAGGGATCTGGAAAGCGCCGGAATAATCGCCCGCCGGCGGGCGGCGAAGGCGCCAGATATCTTCGAATATCAGCTCACGCCGGCTGGCCTTGATCTGCGCCCGGTGATTGAGGCAATCGGCATTTGGGGCCAGAGATGGGTTGAGAGCCAGCCCACGCTGGAAAATCTCGATCCCGTATTGCTGATGTGGGACATGCGGCGCAATCTCAATACGGAGCCGATGGGCTCAAGCCGGAGCACCATCCAATTCATCTACCCGGAACTGCCGCAAGTGCACCGCACATGGTGGTTGATCGTCGAGCCGGACAATGTTGTCGATCTGTGTTCGGTCGATCCTGGATTCGATGTGGATCTCTATGTCACCACAGATCTGCGCACCATGACCGAAATATGGCTCGGATTGAGCACGGTCGCCAAGGCAAGGGAAAATGAGCGCCTGATTCTGACCGGAGACAAGGGACTGGAACAGGCCATGCAGAGATGGCTGGGTTTGAGCCCGTTTGCCGGTATTGAGAAAATCGCGTCCTGAGGGGGACTCTAACTCAAGGCTCGAGGGGAGGCTTTGGATGAAGACGATTTTGTTCCGGATATCCTTGGCGGTGGATGGGATCATCTGCGCCCTTGCCGGGGTCTTTTTCATGATCGGACTGAAGGACGGGTCGATCGGACCGGAGAATATCGGTCTGTGGGGGCTGATCTTCGCCGTGCTGGCCCTGATTGTGGGCGGCGGTTCATGGCTGCAATCCGCCGGCCATCATGTTCTGAGCCTGCTGCTACTGATGGTGCTGGCGGTCCCCGGTCTGCTGTCCGGGCTGTTCATTCTGCTGTTTGCGCTATCGGGCACCCAGTGGCGCTGAGGGCGGGCGCGCCCATCACCGCCGCTGCCCCGGCTCCGCAGCCCATATTCACCTGCCGGGTTTTTAAGGACAGGGATTGGTGTGCAGCAGATGCAGCGCATCGATGGCGGCGCTGAGCCCGTCGTCAAACGGCAATTCCCGCGCGGCAAGATCGGTTTTGAGCTGATCCATGCTGGTGGCGCCGATGATGCAGGAGGTGACGAAGGGCTTTGAGATGACAAAGCGGATCGCCAGTTGGCCGGCATCCAGACCTCGCGCATCGGCAAGGGCCAGACAGGCTTCGATCGCCGCGGCCGCGGCCGGGGTTTCATAACGCTGCAAACGGTCGAACAGGGTGCGCCGCGCGCCTGCAGGGCGGGCGCCATTGCGGTATTTACCGCTCAGATAACCCTGAGCCAGCGGCGAATAGGCCAGCAGGCTGACCTCCTCGCGCAGGCTGATTTCCGCCAGGGCGGTATCATAGGTGCGGTTGACCATATTATAGGCGTTCTGGATGGAGGCGATGAGCGCAAGGCCATTGGTTTCAGCCAGATGCAGCCATTGCATCACCCCCCAGGCGCTCTCATTGGAGACGCCGATATGGCGCAGCTTGCCGGCCTTGATCAGGTCGTCAAACGCCTGCAGGGTCTCGAGAATGGCCACCTCCTCGCCCTCTTCCTGCT
>PKTQ01000085.1:0-3083 GCA_002869085.1 Hyphomicrobiales bacterium
GAGGCTACCTACTTGTTGATTTGTTCTTGTGTCATCATGGAAGTAGAGGGGGTCAGATTGGGTGGGTCGGCCGAAAACAGAGCGGAGATCTGATTTCTTGATCATGTGCTCCCGACTAGTAGCAACATCACCACAAATCCAGCATTTTGATATTTGATTCATAGTAGTCAGTTATCCAATTCGCGCCAGCGCTGCGGACAAGAATTTCTAATGTATATCCAGAAAACTCCTAATGAAACAAAAGGTGCTATTGAACTCACTTATTTGAAAGTGTCTAACGTCAGCACCCATTAGAGAGATTTAGAGTTTTAAATAACGGAGGGCGTTTGCCGCATCCCACAAAGCAGATTTTAAATCAGCTGCACGCTGCTCAACTGCCAGTATAGTCCGAGCGTTAGTGTCTTCTTGTATTTTTCCATTCATGTGATCGACCAGATTCCTGCAGCAGCATTAACCATTCTAGTATGACGCGCTTCGACGACATCAACGCGCCAATCGTTTTGGTCCAAGATTTGCTTAGTGGTGTCGAACGATACCTTGTTGTTCCGCTCCGCATAAATCTTCTTTTTTCGATCAAAGCTAAAATACTGCGCCTTGTAGTTCTTGATGCCGGCCAGCAGGGCAAGATTGCCAAGGCGATGAAGCCAAAGCCTGTGATCTTCTTCCGTGTAACGCTCGCGCCAATAGTCCTCCTTCAAGGCCTGGGGAAGCACATGTTCAATCGTTATCTTACCTCCGTAATCTTTTGTTACTGATTCATCCTGATCCGCCTCTTCAAGGCGCAACAAGACCGCCTTAGCAAAAGGCCTTCCATATATCTCACCGTCAAGTAATGTGCGGAACTCCTCATTATGCGCGTTCTGCTTGAAAATGGCCCGTATCTCATTCGCTGACTTGCCGGCGCGGATGGCCGTGATGAGTTGGAAATACACAGTCAGTCGGGCAGTGAACGCCAAACGTCTTATCCAGTTTTGATAAGTGATTTTTTCAAGAAGGTCGATGAACTCCATATCAGGCAGCCCTTCAACAGGACTGTTCAAGTATGTGAGCAGGGGTGGTATCCATTCTTCAAAAGCGACACGCGAAAGGGAACGCAAAGCACGTAGGGCTCCTACTTTTTCAAAGTCATTCTGTTGGATACGGATATAGTTTCGCGCCGATGTTGTTATTCCGTCAAGAAACTCGAATGGGCTTTCGCTCACCTCAATTAGAGGCTCAAATTCTTCATTAAGCGTCTTCCTGGCTTTTACTGCAGTGACTGATGTTCGGTGATGTCCGAGGAACTGATCTAATCGGTCTATTCCAATCGCTTCCTCGAGTTGAAGCCACTGCTCGTCAAGCTCTTCGCTTTTGCTTGTTGCACCACCGAGCTTGGCAAAGAGCATGTTCTTGATCAGGTCGGCATTCGCTAGAGGCATGCCACGCGCATTCAAGACGTTAAACAAGCGATAGGCTGAATGCCAAGAGGCCGCCGTGACGAATACTACGTAGACCCTCGTTAGAAGGTAGTTTGCAAACAGCTTCAGAGTCTCTTGGCTCTTGTTGACCAGAAAGGCATCTATGACTTGGAGATTCTCGAAAATTCGAACTTTGGGTGCATCCTGCTGTTGCTCCAACTCGCGACAGATCTCTTCAGTAATTTTCAGGCTGCCGAGTACATGACGTCGAAAAAAGCTCTGATCTTTTTGTCTAAGAGTGAGTCGTGGGGATTCTTCTTCTCCGGTTAATTCATTGCGTGGAAGTACACGCTTGCCCAGGGTTGATTTAGCGGGTTCATCAACCGCATCACGAAGACGTGCAAAGATCAGGTTTAGAGTTGTGAGCCGCTGTTGCCCGTCAACCACGTCATAAAGCTCGTCTTTGGCTCGCTCGATTGTTATTAGCGAGCCAATAAAATACTCCTCGTCGTCTTTTTCATAAGCTTCCCAGACATCATCAAGGAGCTGCTCTACATTAGCTTTTTCCCACGAATAAGGACGCTGATATGGGGGAATTTCATATCTAATCTGCTCAGTGAGAATTTGACTAATTGTGCGCTCAGAGGCTTCCATATACTCCTCCCTCCCTTGAACATTGTAATGTCTGAAATTTCTAGCAAATCGATCCAAGATCGTAAAAAAGAGATGCTAGCTTAGAAGTTGCTCATGGTTGTGTACAATGCAAATTCAACAACTGTAAACTCATCCCCGTTTGTTGGGCAGGTCTGGGTGTAAATTAAGCTACTCTCTTCACCTGCTGATCGGGTTGGTGTTGCTTCTTGTCCTGCGAGTAGACCACGGCAGGCGGTTTGCCGCCAAGCGCGGAATGCGGACCCCAGTAATTGTAAAATTCCATCCACACACCGGTCTTTTATGCCCTTTAGAAGCGCCGTCAAAGCCTTGAAATCGGCCCTCGAGAACACCCCCTTGCCATAGTCGGTCTCGCAGCCCCAATGGGGTGGATCGAGATAGAACAGCGTGCCCGCCGGGCACACACGGCCCGATAACCAGATTCGGGTCCGATAAATCTTCCGCTTGCTTCATGCGCATAGTGAGCGAGGCGACGTAAAAGGCGAGGAAAACGCGACGCAAAACACCGTGACTTCCGGCACCCGCACGCCGCAGATCACAAGATGACCAAACTGGACGAACGGTTGCCCTGGAGATAGGCTGCCAAATCGGCGTGAAGGACACAGAGCCATTGCGCCGCAGCGCCTTGACCGGAGGCTTTCCGCACAAAGCAGTTTTCGGGGGAGTTGAACCATGACTGATCAGAACGAATGCTTTGAAGGCGGGTGTGCCTGCGGGTATGTGCGCTATAAAATGACCTCCAGGCCGATGATCGTACATGGTTGCCATTGCCGCTGGTGCCAGCGCGAGAGCGGCGCATCATTTGCCGTCAATGCGCTTATCGAGGCTGATCGGGTGTTGATTACCAAAGGCGAGGTGGCCGAGATCATTGTGCCATCCGAGAGCGGCGCGGGACAGAAATTTGCGCGTTGCCCGAAATGTCAGGTTACCCTCTGGTCTAACTATTTGGATATGACCGGGGGCTTGGCTGAATTGGTCCGGTTTATCCGGGTTGGTACGCTGGATAACCCGGAC
>PKTQ01000085.1:3099-5794 GCA_002869085.1 Hyphomicrobiales bacterium
TCAACAAAGCAGCCTTGGGTTATCCTTCCCCCGGATGCCCCTGCATTCGACGAGTTTTATGTAGTCGCAGACATTTGGTCATCGGAAAGTTTTGCCCGCCGGACTGCCCTGCTAAACGCCATTGGGAAGGCTGCCGACCCAGCCCCCTGAATTCCGGCCAATTGATATTCGTGATCCCCCTTGGAGGGCTGGACAATGCGCTAGCGTCATTCGCCGTCTCACCTCAAACCTGATCGGAGCCACCCCATGAAAATCCATCGCCTGGTTGCCGCGCTCGCGCTTTGCGCTGTCCTGTCCGCCGCCCTGTTGCCGCACGCCGCCGGCGCCGGCCCCGGCCCCTATGATGGCAAATACCGGCTGAATGGGTCCTGGGATTGCCGCAATGTCGGGGTCGATGGCGGCGCGATCCGCATCACGGGCGATCATTTTGAGGGGGTCGAGAGCTCCTGCCAAATGACCAATCCGACCACTGTGCGGGACATGGGGGCGCATCTTTACGATCTCATGTGCAGCGGCGAGGGCGAGACCTATAGCTACCGCCTGATGCTCATGCGCGCCGATGATGGCGGGCTATATCTGATCACCAAAGGCGGCGCCGTCCATTGGCAGAAATGCCCGTGAACCCCAGGGGTTTGGCTTGTTGCGGATTGCGGATCGCGGCTCGGCGCGGCGCCGTCACTCACTGATCTTCCGGTACACAATGCCACAGCAGTTCATATCTCTGCCCAGCCGGGGATATCACGACCATGTTACGCCGATTGGAGCGATATCCCTGTTCTTGACCAGGCGCTTAAGAGCGCACGCATTTATCGCCCTTCTTCTTGAAGGGGCGATTGCATTCCCAATTGCTTCCCGAATAGTCCAGATGCGCGTCCGCGGGCATTTGAACCCGATTACATGTTTTATCAGTAGCCTGAAATCCGCGTTCGCACGCCCATCCAAGCCCATCTCTTGAATCATCCAGAAATCCATGTGCTGGGATGTTGATCAGCTTGCAGGACTTGCCATCGCTCCGATAACCCCTTTCACATTTCCAGCCTGATCCATAAGAGGTTTCATCCAGATAGGCATTTTTGGGTATGGGGATGGCCTGACATGCCTCTCCGACAGCCTGGTAGCCACGATTGCAGGCCCATCCTGTGTCATAAGTTGAAGACGTCAGATAACCATTCAATGGCACTTTCACGGCGATACAATTTCGCTCTTTAATTCTGAAGCCCCGGTTGCAGTCCCATCTGTCGCCAAAGGAATTTAAATAGCCATTCTCCGGAACTTTGACGGCAATGCACGCGCCGTCATCGTCTTCATAGCCCCATTTGCACGCCCAGCCCCGCGAATATTGGGAAGGAATAGCATAGGCATTGTCGGGGATCTTAATGGCGATACATGCCTCCCGTTCCTCCCGGAAACCCGCATCGCACTCCCAACCTGAGCCATATTCAGAAATATGCGCATTCATGGGCATCCGAGCCGGATTGGTGCCGGATTGAGCTGTGGCGGGAAAAATGATCAAAGCGATCAAAACAATGAAACTGAATTCGATGATAAAATTATTCCATGTCAGTTCATGCGCCGGTTTGGTGCTTGTCATGCGACTTCACTTTTCAGGTCTTGAATTGCGGTTTTTGCCACCTCGACATCATCGAAATGGAACACTTCATCTTTGACGATTTGATATGTCTCGTGGCCTTTGCCGATCAGGATAACCACATCATGCGGTCCCGATCGGCTGATGATATATTCTATGGCTGTCTTTCGGTCATGAATGACCGAATATTCAAATTCAGGCCGGATTATCCCATCGCTGATTTCCGATGTGATTTTCGAACTGCTCTCGGAGCGCGGATTGTCATCCGTGATCACCAGCACATCGGCCATTGAACTGGCGATCCTGCCCATAAGAGGTCTTTTCCCGCGATCCCGGTCTCCTCCGCACCCGAACAGAACCAGAAGGCGCCCATGCCTTTCAGTGGCAACCTGCTTCACTGTGCGCAGGACATTATCCAGGCCATCAGCCGTGTGGGCATAATCCACCAGCACCAGAAAAGGCTGTCCCAGCGCGACGCTCTCCAACCGCCCCTTTGGGGGAGGGCAGGAAGAAAGAGAGTTTTGGATGAAGTCTTCCGAAATGCCCATATGCCTGAGCACGCATGCCGCGGCTTGAATATTGTGGTGATTGAATTGCCCCAATAACTCGGTCGCAAATCCAATTTGCTCTTTTTTGTATTGGGTCGGGAAGATTTTGTATCCGGGCCCTTCATTCATGAACCCGATTTTTGTGTCCCGATATCGCTTGATGGTCTTGTGATAATCCAGATGATCCTGGGTGATATTGGTCAGCAGTTTGATATCGAAATGAATGCCGGACACCCTGGCCTGATCTATGCCTTCCGACGTGACTTCCATCACGAAATGGGTTCCGCTATTGGCCTTGTGCGCCCGCATCAACTCAAGGGTGTCCGCGAGCTCTGGAGTGGACAGGTCCCGGTTCCCTGAATTGAGCGTGCCCAATACAAACGGGTGGCATCCGGCCGATTTCAGGGCTTCCCCAATCAGATGTGCGACCGTTGTCTTGCCGTTTGTTCCGGTAATGCCAATCACGTAAAGATCGTCGGATTGAGGCCTGACATGATTATGGGCCAGCCGGACAATATCCGGCAGCATTGTATCTTCGTATAGCGCGGATTCCGTATAT
>PKTQ01000368.1 GCA_002869085.1 Hyphomicrobiales bacterium
AAGGCTGTAAATTTGTCCTGGTTCAGGGTATCGGCGCGCATGACTTCAATCTGGCCGGCAATGCAATCGCAGCCGACAATCTGTGAATTCACCGGATGACCGCTCCTGGCACAAAGCTGCCATTCTGAGACCGCACTAAATATGTCAGCTTTGTGCCACTAACTGCCATTGGAGCCCGCCCGCTTTCGGCCCTTTGCTGCCATTAGGCTGTTGAAATTCCGACCAGCCGGAATTCGCCAATGCGGACATTCAATTTGCCGCAAGCCTCTTAGCTCTCAAAATGGCGCTATGCGGACTAAACCGACCAACGTGGCCTGCGCATATCATTCGATCTGCGACGCAGGCAAGGCGGTCGCATTGTGCCAATTTCCACCACTCATCAGACTGTCTAGCACCCCTATATTTGGGCTGCATTTTTTGGGTTTCCTTATGAGAAGGGGGCGCGATCTCATGGCAGGGAAGCGATATTCGGATTGGGCCGATCTAAAGCATCTACTACGAAGCGTCCTTTCATTGAACTTCTACTGATACCGATTTTATGAGCGATTTTATCGGGGTGGATAAAAAATGGAGCTTGGGTTTTGTCAAAAACACAGATAAATACAAAAATTCTGCATATGAGCTGCAAATATATTCGCTTTGATTAAGTTTACTTTCAGATAGAATGATTGATGAGGGAATTTGGGGAATAGGCTTCGCGCTCTTCTGAGCTTGTTGCAGGACGAACTGGCTGGATCATCCTCATAGCCAGAATGCAAAACGAAGCCGTGTCCAAAAACAATAACTCCGCCCCGCAAGGTACTGGGCTTGATTGACTTGATTGGTCCAATCCGGTGGGGTGGCATAAAAAGTCAGGAGGAAAACATGAAACTCTCTCGTCGCCTTGCTTCGGCAATGATTGCCTGTGCTTTCATTGCGCCCGCTTCAATCGGGCTTGCGGATGATTACCCAAGCCGGCCCATTACCATCGTCGTACCCTACGGCGCTGGCGGAACAACCGACCTTTCTGCCCGCCAGGTCGCGGCGATGGCCGAAAAGGAATTGGGCCAACCTGTCGTCGTGGAAAACCGACCCGGCGCCAGCGGCACAAACGCCATGCGCGCGGTCGCAGCTGCCAAACCGGATGGATATACCCTGATCGCGACGACATCTTCGCCATCCTTCGTCACGCCTGCCCTGCGCCCAGTGGGGTATGACACTTTGAAGGATTTCGTTCAGATCCTGAATTACTCTGGCCCATATCATGGCGTGGTCGTGAAGGCAGACTCGCCTTACAAAAGCCTGAAGGATCTGATTGAGGCTGCGAAAAGCGGCACCACGGTTTCTTACGGCACGGCTGGGGCAATGGGAGGCGCTCATCTTGCCTTCACTGCTGTCGCAAATGCGACCGGCGCCAAGTTGCAGCATGTCCCGTTCAAGGGCTCTGCAGCGACAACTGCAGCGGTCCTGGGCGGTCATGTCAATGTTGCCCTGGTGCCAGCATATCGTGATCTGGCCCGAGACGGGCAGCTTCGCGTCCTTGCGGTTCTCGATGGCACACGCGATCCGGATTTCGCGGATACACCGACGCTGAAAGAAGCAGGTTATGACATCGAGTTTCCTTCAATTGTCGGCATTATGGCGCCGGCGGGAACCGATCCTGCAGTAACAGCGAAGCTTGAAACCGTTTTGACGAAGGTCGTCAACTCGAAAGCGTTTGCCGAGTTCATGACCAAGCTCAGCCAGCCTGTACGGGTCATGAGCGGTGAAGAGCTAAAAAAGACAATTGCAAGCAATCTCGAAGCCTATCGGAAATTGGCCAAGCAGTTGGGTCAAGGCAATTGATAACGCCTGATCACGTAAAACCGACATCCCGGATCGGCATCCAGACATTGACCAGCGGCTTGCTGCTGGTCGGTGCGGTTGTCGCTCTGGCTGTCCTGGACAAGCAAATTCAGATCTACGGTTTGAGCACCCAGTGGCCGAATGCTCGAACCTTTCCTATGCTTATACTTGGTGTGTTGGCTTTGGCAGTACTTGTGCGGCTGGGTTTGAACTGGAAGCAGATAGAAGCGCCGATCGGGCCTGTCTCGCAGATGGCTCGTGTCGTCGCTTTGATGCTGGCAATTGGCACGGCGGTAGCAATCATGCCATATTGGGGCTTCTTCTCCGGGGCCATTGTGGCTGCGGTCGGAACGTCCCTGGCCTTGAATGAACGCCGGCTGGTCATGAGTCTCGGTCTGTCTCTCGTTTTGGCGATAATCGTTACCTATGGTGCACGTCACGGGCTGAGTATCCCGCTCCCGTAACGGCTGATCTGCTATTGTGGCCGAACCCCTTGGAACTGGAGTGTATCCTTCATGTTGTGGGAGGCGTTTTTAACCCTGCTGGACATTTGGGTGCTGGTTGCGGCCATTGCCGGCATCATCACGGGGATCATCATCGGGGCCATTCCGGGGCTCGGCCCCACTATGGCGATTGCCCTGCTGATCCCGGTGACATTCCAGATGCCGACGATCCCGGCCATCATTCTCCTGTTGGGCGTTTATCAGGGCGCAATTTTCGGGGGATCGATTTCCGCCATTCTCGTCAATGTTCCCGGAACACCATCTTCAGCCGCCACGGCGATTGACGGGTTTTATCTGGCCCGAAGAGGCGAGGGTGGGCGTGCCCTGCGGTTTGCGCTCTTCGCAAGCGTCTTCGGGAATGTTTTCAGTTGCATCGTGCTTATGGCGCTGGCAGAACCGCTTGCCCGGATCGCGCTCGATTTTGGGCCGGCCGAGCTGACCCTGCTAATCTGTTTTGCGCTTATGGTCATTGTGTTGTTTGGCGGTGGTTCACGCCTTGACGCCCTGATCATGGTGCTGATCGGTGTCTGTGCGGGAATTGTCGGGCTGGATCCGATCAGCGGCACGCCACGCTTCACTTTCAATAGCTTCACCATGGAAACCGGGTTCCAGCTCATTCCGGCGCTTGTCGGTTTGTTCGCGATGTCCGAAGTCTTCATGCAGGTGTTCGGCCACCGCTCCGATGAAACTCAACGGGAAATCCCGGAACTGCGATCATCACATGTGTCGTTCCTGGAAAT
>PKTQ01000148.1 GCA_002869085.1 Hyphomicrobiales bacterium
CCAGTTCTATCTGACATTTCGGGAGAGCAACAGGGTGCGTTCATTGACCGACCATTTCGACTGGCTCATACGCGAAGCCTCCGTCGATGCGCGTGATGTTGCTGGTTATATTCGATCGCTCATCGGATAACGGCCCATGAACGCTGCCATACGCACAATCCGGATCTTCACCTCCGGGTTTTGATCTATTGCCCCTCTTAGGCAGCGGGTGATATGAAAGCCTTCAATGAGAACAGGACTGACATGTCGCTTCTTCAAGTTGCATCGCTGCTGATTGTGCTGGCCGGGGTCTTCGGCGCCATCAATTATCTTTTCCTGCGGCTGCCATCGGCGATCGGTATCCTTGTTGTGGCGCTGATCGCCTCCATCGCGGTGATTGCCACGGACGCGCTTTTCCCCGCGCTGACGGTCGAGGAACAGATCCGCGCACAAGTGCTGGAATTGGAATTCTCCGAAGCGCTGTTGGAGGGCATGCTCGGCCTTTTGCTGTTTGCCGGCGCCCTGCATGTCAAGCTTTCGGATTTGCGCAAAGCCTGGCGCGTGATCCTGTTGATGGCGACGCTCGGCGTTGGTCTCTCAACGGCTGTTGTCGGCCTCGGCTTCAGCTGGGTCACCGGCATGCCCTTGATCGTCGCGCTGGTTTTCGGCGCGCTGATTTCACCGACCGACCCGGTGGCGGTGCTGGGCGTGCTGCGCGAGACGCAATTGCAGAAATCGCTGGAAACCAAGATCGCCGGGGAAAGCCTCTTCAACGATGGCGTCGGATATGTGGTGTTCCTCGTGCTTGTCGGGCTGGCATTTCCCGAAGGCGACGGCCATGGCTCGGGCCTTGCCGACGCGGCGATCCTATTCGTGCGCGAGGCGCTGGGCGGGGCTCTCCTGGGTCTCGTCCTCGGCTGGCTGACCTTCCGGGTCATGCGCCGGATCGACGATTATGCACTGGAGGTTCTGATCACTCTGGGTCTGGCGTTCGGCGGCTATGAACTGGCTGTCTGGCTCCATGTCTCGGCGCCCATCATGGCCGTGTGCGCGGGATTGTTGATCGGCGATATCGGCTCCAGATATGGCATGTCCGAGGAAACCCGCATCTATGTCGAGTCATTCTGGAAGCTGGTGGATGAAATCCTGAATGCGGTGCTGTTCCTGATGATCGGATTTGAGGTCTTCGCCGTGGCGTTCGAGCTTGATTTTCTGATTTCGGGCGTCATGGCCATTGTCCTTGCCCTGCTGGCCCGGCTGGTGGCCGTCGCGGTCCCGGTGCTGATATTGAAACCCTTCCGGGCCTTCAGCAAGGGCGTGATCCCGATCATGACATGGGGCGGGCTGAAAGGCGGTATTTCCGTCGCGCTGGCCCTGTCGCTGCCCGACAGCGAATGGAAACCATTGATCCTGACCACCACTTATATCGTCGTGGTTTTCTCCATCATCGTGCAGGGCCTGACCGTGACCCGGCTGGCCGAACGGTTCGGCAGGGCCCCGGAACTGCCCCATACCTGACAATATCGGCACGGAGCCGTCACCAGTTCAAACCGTGCCGGCAATTGGCCGGTTACGAAAATGATGAATGTCAGCCTTCATTAACCAATCCGTTTAACAGCCATTTAGTGGAAATGTTCTATTCTGCATGGGTTCAGAAGTTTTGAACGGCAGGTATGAACGGGCTGGACGAACAATGGCATTGAATTACGATATTTCGAATCTTTCCTTTCTGATGGTTGACGACAACCATTATATGCGCTCGATCCTGAAGACCATGCTCTCCGGCTTCGGCTGCCGCAATGTCTATGAGGCCGGCGATGTCGCCATGGCCTTCGAGCTGTTCCGCACCCACGCCATCGACATCATCCTCACCGATCTGCAGATGGACACGCTGGACGGCAGCGAGTTCACCCACATGGTGCGCACCGCCAAGGACAGCCCCAACCCCTTCGTGCCGATCATCATGCTGACCGCCTATACCGAGCGCCACCGGGTCGAGCAGGCCCGCGATGCCGGCATCACCGAATTCCTGAGCAAGCCCATCTGCGCCAAGGATCTGTTTCTCAGGGTGGTGTCCTGTGTCGAGCAGGCCCGCCATTTCGTGCGCGAGCCGGGTTTTGTCGGCCCCGACCGCCGCCGCACCCGCAATGACGGCTATAAGGGCGAGGACCGCCGCGGGCAGGCCTCCTCCTGACCTGCCCATGGCGCGCCCGCATGCGGGCAGGCGACTTGCCCCGGCCCTGGCTGCGAAATCGCTCCATCGGAATGCGTTCATTTAATCGAAAGAGGCTCTAGGCAAGCCGGTCCCACGGTGTTAAGAACCAGCGTCAACTATTCCCTATTGAGGTTGGCGCCATGTTTGAACTCTCCCTGACTTTTGACGATGTGCTTCTGAGGCCCGGCGCCTCGGAAATTCTGCCCTCGGATGCGGATTTGCGCAGCCGTATCACCCAGACCATCAATGTGCAGATCCCGATTCTATCCGCTGCCATGGATACGGTGACCGAAGCCCCGCTGGCCATCGCCATGGCCCAGGCCGGCGGCATCGGGGTGATCCACCGCAATATGAGCAATGAGGAACAGGCCGAGCAGGTCCGCCAGGTCAAGAAGTTCGAATCCGGCATGGTGGTCAACCCGCTCACCGTGCAGCCGGACACCAAGCTGGCCGAAGTGCTGGCCCTGATGAAGCGGCATCATTTCTCCGGTTTTCCGGTGGTCGAGACCAATGGCCGCCTGGTCGGCATTCTCACCAATCGCGATGTGCGCTTCGCCACCAAGCCCGACCAGCCGGTATCCGAGCTGATGACCCGTGACAATCTGGTCACCGTCAAGGAAACGGTCGAGATGGACGAGGCCAAGCGGCTGCTGCATCAGCACAAGATCGAAAAGCTGCTGGTGGTGGACGATGATTTTCACTGCACCGGCCTGATCACCGTCAAGGACATGGAAAATGCCCGCCTGCATCCCAATGCCTGCAAGGACGAGCAGGGCCGTCTGCGGGTCGCCGCCGCCACCACGGTCGGCGACAAGGGCTTCGAGCGCTCCGAACATCTGATCGACGCCGGCATCGACCTGCTGGTGGTCGATACCGCCCATGGCCATTCCTCCCGGGTGCTGGACTCGGTGCGGCGCATCAAGAACCAGTCGAACCAGGTGCAGATTCTGGCCGGCAATGTCGCCACCTCCGAGGCGGCCAAGGCGCTGATCGACGCCGGCGCCGACTCCATCAAGGTCGGCATCGGCCCCGGCTCCATCTGCACCACGCGCATTGTCGCCGGGGTTGGCGTGCCGCAGCTTTCCGCCATCATGGAATGCGTGGCCGCGGCCAGGAAACAGAATATCCCGGTCATCGCCGATGGCGGCATCAAATTCTCCGGCGACATGGCCAAGGCCATCGCCGCCGGCGCCGACTGCGTGATGATCGGCTCGCTGTTCGCCGGCACCGAGGAAAGCCCCGGCGAAGTGTTCCTGTATCAGGGCCGCTCCTACAAGGCCTATCGCGGCATGGGTTCGGTTGGCGCCATGGCGCGCGGCTCCGCCGACCGCTATTTCCAGCAGGACATCAAGGACAGCTACAAGCTGGTGCCGGAAGGCATTGAAGGCCAGGTGCCCTATAAGGGGCCGCTCGAGAGCGTGCTGCACCAGCTCACCGGCGGCCTGCGCGCCGCCATGGGCTATACCGGCTCCTCCACCATCCAGGAGCTGCAGAGCCGGGCCGAGTTCACCCGGATTTCTCCGGCCTCCTTGCGTGAAAGCCACGCCCATGACGTCACCATCACCCGCGAATCGCCCAATTATCCGGGCGGCAGTTGATCTCATGGCGGCAAGGGCGCGGATGGGTGAGCGGATAGGAACACTGAGATGAGCCCGAACTGGATACTCGCCGCGCAGCTTGCCCATATGGCCCTGACCCTGGGCCTGCTGGCCTGGCTTGGCCTCTCCCGGGTGCGGGCGGCCAAAGCCGGCGCCGTCAAGCTGGACAATATCGCCCTCAGCTCCGAGGGCTGGCCGGCAAGGGTGCGCCAGATCGGCAATAACTACCAGAGCCAGTTCGAGCTGCCGGTGATGTTTCATATTCTGTGCCTGCTGCTGCTGATGCAGGGGCCGGTGCATATCGGTTTCGCCGTGCTGGCCTGGGCCTTCGTGGCGCTGCGCTGCGTCCACAGCCTGATCCATGTCACCAGCAATCATGTCATCCGCCGCTTCCAGGTGTTTCTGGCCGGGGTGGTGGTGGTGGCGCTGATGGCGGCGGGTCTGGCCCTGCAGCTCGTTATGAAGGCGCTCTGAGCCATGCAGCTTCCCGGCCGGCTTTCCGCGGCGATCGAAATCCTCGATGATGTGCTGACCCATGGCCGCCCGGCCGCCATGGCGCTGTCCGACTGGGCCCGCTCCCACCGCTTCGCCGGCGCCAAGGACCGGGCCGCCATCGGCAATCTGGTTTATGACGCCCTGCGCCGCAAGGCCTCCCTGTCGCAGCGGATGCAGGATGAGACCGCGCGGGCGCTGGTGCTGGGCGTGCTGCGCTTTGTCTGGGGCGCTGATATGGACGCGCTCGATCTCTTGTGCGACGGCTCCCGCTTCGCCCCGGCCGCGCTTGTCGAGGTTGAGCGCCGCGCGCTCGGCGCGGAAGTGGACCCGGCGGTGGATGCGGGCCTGCCCGCCCATGTCGCCGGGGACTATCCCGCCTGGCTCGCCCCGTCCATGGAGCGCGTATTCGGCGCGGAGGCCGCGCTCCAGGGGGCGGCGCTGGCGCGACGCGCGCCGCTCGATATCCGCGCCAACACCCTGAAAACCACCCGCGAAAAACTGCAGGCCGCCCTGGCGCGCCACCGGCCAGAGCCGACGCCGCTCGCCCCGGCCGGGCTGCGCATCGCCGCGCCGGCGGCCGGGCTCGCTTCCGCCAATGCCCGCCTGCCGCATATCGAGGCCGAAAGCGCCCATGGCAAGGGCTGGTTCGAGGTCCAGGACGAAGCCTCGCAGCTCGCCGCCTGCCTCGCCGGCGCCCGCCCCGGCATGCAGGTGGCCGATATCTGCGCCGGCGGCGGCGGCAAGACATTGGCCATGGCCGCTCATATGGAGAACAAGGGCCAGATTCATGCCTGGGACCTGGACAAACACCGCCTGCGCCCGATCTGGGAGCGCCTGAAACGGGCCGGACTGCGCAATGTGCAGGTGCTGGAGAGCGGCGAGGCGGAACCATTGCAGCCCCTGCACGGGCGCATGGATATGGTGCTCGCCGATGCGCCCTGCACCGGCAGCGGCTCCTGGCGGCGCAAGCCGGACGCCAAATGGCGGCTCAGCCCCGAGGCGCTGGCCAGCCGGGTGGCCGAGCAGCGCCGCGTGCTGCAATCGGCGGCGCCCCTGGTGCGGCCGGGCGGGCAGCTGGTTTATGTGACCTGTTCGCTGCTGGCGGAGGAAAACACCGACCAGGCCGCCTGGTTTCTGGAAAATGTTCCCGGCTTCACCGTCCGGCCTTACGAGGAGGTTTGGCGCGAAACACTGGCTTCGCCTCCGCCCGCCTCCGCCGATGCCAAGGAGGGCGGCGGTCTGTTGCTAAGCCCGGCCGGACATGGCACAGATGGGTTCTTCATTGCGGTTTTTTCACGAGTCGATTAAGGCACTATCCATGACCGATCGTATTCTCATCATTGATTTTGGCAGCCAGGTCACCCAGCTCATCGCCCGCCGGGTGCGCGAATCCGGCGTCTATTGCGAAATCGTCCCTTTCAACAAGGCGGACGAGATGTTCGAGGCCTTCGCCCCCAGCGGGGTGATCCTGTCCGGCGGGCCGGCCAGCGTCACCTATACCGACACCCCGCGCGCCCCCGACCGGGTGTTTGCTGCGGGCATTCCGGTGCTGGGCATCTGTTACGGCGAGCAGACCATGTGCGCCCAGCTCGGCGGCAAGGTCGAGGAATCGAAGGACCGGGAATTCGGCCGCGCCGAAATCGAAGTGGTGCGCGATTGTGCTTTATTCGACGGCTTCTGGGCGCGCGGCGATGTCGACCAGGTCTGGATGAGCCATGGCGACAAGATCAGCCATATCCCCCATGGCTTCAGCGCGGTTGCCCTGTCCGAAAACGCCCCCTTTGCCGCCATTGCCGATGATGAGCGCCGTTTTTACGGGGTGCAGTTCCACCCGGAAGTGATGCACACCCCGCGCGGCGCCGATTTGCTGCGCAATTTCACCCACAAGATCTGCGGCTGCAGCGGCGACTGGACCATGGCCGCCTTCCGCGAGGCCGAAATCGCCAAGATCAGGGCTCAGGTCGGCAAAGGGCGGGTGATCTGCGGCCTCTCCGGCGGTGTCGACAGCTCGGTGGTGGCGGTGCTGCTGCATGAGGCGATCGGCGACCAGCTCACCTGCGTCTTTGTCGATACCGGCCTGATGCGCGCCGACGAACCGGAAGAAGTGGTCACCCTGTTTCGCGACCATTACAACATTCCGCTGGTGCATGTGGACGCGGGCGAGCGGTTCATCTCCAAGCTGGAAGCGGTGGATGAGCCCGAACGCAAGCGCAAGATCATCGGCGCCGAGTTCATTGATGTGTTCGAAGAAGAGGCCAAAAAGATCGGCGGCGCCGATTTCCTGGCCCAGGGCACGCTCTATCCGGATGTGATCGAAAGCGTCTCCTTCATCGGCGGCCCCTCGGTCACCATCAAATCGCATCACAATGTGGGCGGCCTGCCCGAGCGCATGAACATGCAGCTCGTTGAGCCCCTGCGCGAGCTGTTCAAGGACGAGGTGCGCGCGCTTGGCCGCGAGCTTGGCCTGCCGCCGGCCTTTGTCGGCCGCCATCCCTTCCCCGGGCCGGGCCTGGCGATCCGCATCCCCGGGCGCATCAGCCGCGAAAAAGCCGAAATCCTGCGCAAGGCCGACAAGATCTATCTCGAGGAAATCCGCCGCGCCGGGCTTTATGACGACATCTGGCAGGCCTTCGCGGTGTTGCTGCCGGTGCGCACCGTCGGGGTGATGGGCGATGCCCGCACCTATGACCATGTCTGCGCCCTCAGGGCGGTGACCTCCACCGACGGCATGACGGCGGATTATTTCCCCTTCCCGCATGATTTCCTGGGCCGGGTCTCCACCCGCATCATCAATGAGGTCCAGGGCATCAACCGGGTGGTGTTCGACATCACTTCAAAGCCGCCGGGAACCATTGAGTGGGAATAAGGCCTGGCCGAGCCCGTATCGCCCTGCCTCCGCCCCGACCCGCTAATGGTCCGATGGACGCCGTTGCGCCGCCTTTCTCCATGGTGTATTCGCACACTCAACGGATTTAGAAGCAAAAGGCTGCCAGATGCTCTCCATAGCCAGGATTTTCTTCGGCACCCGGGATACGCGGCCTTTTCTGGTGCTGGCCTGTTTGCTGTTGGCCGGCATGGCCGAAGCCATCGGTCTGATGACCTTCCTGCCCGCCCTGACCCAGCTCGCCGGCACTGCCGAAACCGAGCCCTCGGCGCTGAATGCCTTCGTGCTCAACGCCATCGCCAGCACCGGGCTTAATCCCACCATCGGGGTGATGCTGATCCTCATCGTCACGGTGATCGTCATCAAATCGGTACTGTCCTTTGCCGCGCTGAGCTATGTCGGCTATGCCATGGCCAATGTGGCCGCCGGCCTGCGCCAGCAATTGCTCGGCGATCTGATGCGGGCCAAATGGCGCTATTTCACCGAGCAGCCCGCCGGCCGCATCGCCAATATCGTCAGCAATGACGCCACCCGTGCCGCCAGCGCCTATCTGTTCGCCGGCCAGTTCATCGCCGTCTTGCTGCAGGTCCTGGTCTATATCATCGTCGCCTATGTCATCTCCTGGAAGCTGGCGGCGCTCGGTACTCTGGTCGGCGGTCTGATCGCCCTGGCGCTCAATGTCCTGGTGGTGATGACCAAGCGGGCCGGGCTGAAACAGACCGACCGTACCTCGGACATCGTCACCCTGCTGTCCGACACCCTCAGCAACATCAAGGTGCTGAAGGCCAGCAACCGGCAGGGCTTTTTCTCGCATCATTTCAGCGCCCGCATCAACCGGCTGAAGAAATCGGTGCGCAAACAGGCGATCGCCAAGCAGGGGCTGCGTTACGGCGAGGAGGTTTTCGTGGTCTCGGCGGTGGCCTTCGGGGTCTATGCCGCCGCCATCGTCTTCAAGACCCCGATCGCCGAATTGCTGGTGACCGGGCTGATCTTCGTTCAGGTGGTGCTGCTGATCGGCAAGGCGCAAAAACGCATGCAGAACGCCGCCGAGGTGGAAAGCGCCTATTGGGCGGTGCACAATATGATCAATGATGTGCAGGCCAATGTGGAGCGCGACGAGGGCACCAAAAAGCCGCACCTGACCAAGGCCTGCCTGTTCGAGCGGGTCAGCTTTGCCTATGCCGGCAAGCAGGTGCTGGTGGATGCCGATCTCGCCATTCCCGCCGGCAGCATCACCGTCATTCACGGCCCCTCCGGCTCGGGCAAGACCACCATCGCCGATCTGATCATCGGCCTTTACCGGCCCGATAGCGGCCGCATCACTATTGACGGCGTTCCGATGGATCAGGTCAATCTGAGCTGGTGGCGCAGCCAGATCGGCTATGTGCCGCAAGAACCCACCCTGCTGCACGATACCATCCGCAGCAACATCACCCTGGGCGATCAGAGCCTGAGCGATGAGGATGTGGCCCGCGCCCTCGACCAGTCCGGGATGACTGAATTCATCGATCAGCTACCCGAAGGCACCGGCACCTTTGTCGGCGAGCGCGGCTCGAAACTTTCCGGCGGGCAGAAACAGCGCATCGCACTTGCCCGCGCCCTGGTGACCCGGCCCAAATTGCTGATCCTCGACGAGGTCACCAGCGCCCTTGATGAGCCCACCGAGGCCGAAATTTGCGACAATATCCGCAGGCTGACCGGGGATTACACCATTTTCGCCATCACCCACCGCCCGGCCTGGACCCGCATTGCCGACCGGCTTTATGAGATCCGCGCCGGCAAGGCGGTGGAGGGTTAGAGCACTTCCCGAAAAGTGGGAACCGGTTTTCGGATAAGAAGTGCGTCCAGACAAAGAGCACTTCTGCGAAAAGTGGGAACCGGTTTTCGGATAAGAAGTGCGTCTAACAAAAAGATAGAGCGCGGTTTTGGTTCGGGCAAACCTGCGCTCTAGCCCATGCGTTCGGGATATTCGGTTTCCAGATAGGCCTTTTCGACCTCGCTCAGTTCCACATCCTCGACCCCGGTGATCATCGATTTGATGTAATGCGTCGGGGTCTTGCCGGTGGTGGTCATATAGACATGGATCACCGCAAAGGCGATCATCGCGAAGGCCGCCGCGGTGTGGAGGAAGGCGATGATGGTCAGATAGAGCCCGGCATTCGGCACCCCGTTCCACAGATCGAACAGCAGATAGATGATGCCGGTCGCCCACAGCGCCGGCCCGATCACGATCATGAAGGTCAGATAGGCCAGCCCCTGCAGCGCGTTCTGCTTGCGGCGCAGGGTCTTTTTATGCGGGTGATCCTCGCCCTTCAAAATGCCATAGGCATAATAGCGCATCACCGCGAACAGCCGGATGAAGAAGACAAGGAACGCGCTCGACCATTTGCCGTCCGTGGTCCGGATCTGGAAAAACGGCAGGAACTGCTTCCAGTTGCCGGTGGTGAAATTCCAGAAGGTGGTGAAGATCCACAACAGGATGAGGGCGATGGCGGCGAAGGTATGCAGTTTCACCGCCGTGCCGAAATGCAGCAGCTTGATGCTGCCATGCAGGTTGAAGCCGGTAAAGGCCAGGAAGAAGATCAGCGCCGCCTGCGACCAGTGCCAGAAGCGTTCATAGCGCGTATAGATGACGACTGCGTGTTTGCTGCGCTTGGGTGTCTGTGCCATCCTCAGGCCTCCTCTTCCTTGCAATGTTCGGTGACCTTCCGGCGGCACAGGATATAGCGGGCAATCGCATGGGCGATGGAGACCCCGATCGCCCCGAAAATTGCCAGCCAGCCGAGCAGATCCAGCCACCACCAGCCATCACGGCCGGGCATATAGAACCCGGCCAGCTTGGCCAGCCGCCCGTTTTTCGAGTGGCAATGCCCGCATTTCAGCGCCTCGTCCTTGGGCGCCACCATATGGGTGATCGGCCAGTAGGAATAGGTGTCGATAAACCCGTATTCGCCGCTATAGGGCTTGCCGGCCTCCTTCATGCCATAGGCAATCGCCTTGGCCATGTCGTAATTGCCCCAAAAGGCCGCGTCATCGTCGCCCCACAGATGCATATAGACCAGCGTGTTGTTGCCCTTGTCATAGGGCTGGATGGTGTGCATGCGCTTGAATGGCCAGATCCGGGATTTCGAGTCTTCATAGGATCCCTTGAAACTGTTGATGCTGATCGGCTTCTTGGCCGGGTCGAATTTGGTGTCGATGGTGGTGTAGCGCATGGTGCCGTCGAACCAGGCATAGAGCGGTTTCAGGTTTTCCCCATACACGAAATCGCCCTTGATCGACTTATAGGTCTTCCGGTGCACCCCGTTGCCCTGGGTGTAGTTCTTCAGATAAAAGCCTTCGCCGTCTTTCAGCTTGCCGGCGGTACGCCAGTCCCAATCGGTCTTGGTGGCGACGCCGCCCTTGGCGAATTCCGGAATATGGCAGGTGGCGCAGGCCACCTTGTCGGTATGGCCGTTGAGCTTGATGCCCATCAGCCCGTCAATGGGGTGCGGCTGGTTGCCATGGCAGGATTCGCAGGACGACGCCTGGCGCCGCTCACCCGGCTTGCCGGTGCCGACGGGGTCGATGGCCGCCATCTCGTAATGGCTGCCGGCGGTAATATGCTGGCGGGTGACATGGCATTTCTGGCAGCTGAAATTCAGCCCGTCCTTGTCCATATGCACATCGACCGCCTTGGTGGGCGCGGCCAGCACCGAGGACAGATCCCCATGTTTCACATTGTCGCCGCCGCCGCCGTAAAAATGGCAGCTTCCGCAATTGCGCCGGCTCGGCATGCCGACATTCTGCGCCACGCGGACCCAGTCGATCGGATCCTTGCCCTCGAACATCGTCGAACAGGCCGGGCTGCCCTTGGTCGCCGGGGTGCGGTAATAGGTGCCGGTCCGGTCGTGGCACACCACGCAATCGATATTGCCGGTGTTCTGATAGTCGAAATCGTAACTCTTGTGGTTATAGGCCGCATGGCACTGGGAGCACATGCCCTCATTGCCGCGGGCATTGGTGCAGAAATTATTGACCAGGGTCTTCTTGCCCAGAATCTGCCCGGTCTTGGGGTGCTTGTATTCCCATTTCCAGTGGATGGAATGCAGGAACTGCTCGCCCGCCTTGTTGTGGCACGAAAGGCACGCCTCGGTCACTTCCGTCCCGCTGGCAAACGGGCCTTTCAGCTCCTTGAACTTGGAATGATCGGCGGTGGATGTACTGGGCGTGATCGCCAGCGGCTTGATCTCGGCCGTGTGCTTGTATTCATCGATGCCGCCCGCATGGGCGCCGTCGATGTCGTCGGCGGCCGGCGCGGGTGAAACCGTCAGCACGGCGAGGCTGAACAGAGCAGCCATGAGAAAAGCGTGAACCGGCATATGCGAGACCCCCCTCGACCGATAAATTTGATAATCGGTAAATATTATAATTCGTATCAAGTATTACGGCCTTGATCAAAATCCCCCCGTGGCAAAATGTCACAACCGGAAAATGCCTCCGCAAGGCCGGTCCGGCGTTTTCCGGGCGCCTTGCCCATCGCCGCCTCGACCCTGTTGGAACGCCGCCCCATTCATTCTATAGTTCGGCGAACCATCAACGGGTTGGAATATGCGCGCCGGGGTCACGTCATTCGCCAAGCGGCTGGGAATATGGGCCCTGGCCACCGGATTGCTGGCCATGCTGGCCCTGATCTCGCTTGAGCTTGCCACCAATTACCTGCTCGACGACCTCGCCCAGCGCGCCAGGACCACTCTCGGCATCACCATTGCCGGCCTCAAGGGGGCGCTGGGGCGCTATCGCTCGATTCCGCAATTGATCGCCGACAATCCCGGCATCCGGGCGCTGTTGCTCGCCCCGGCCTCGCCCCGGCTGGTGCGGGCCGCCAATCTGGAGCTGAAGCGGATCAATGCGGCGGTGCAGGCCTCGGATGTTTATGTGATGAATGTCAGCGGCCTGACATTAGCTTCGAGCAATTATGAGCTGAAGACCAGTTTCGTGGGGCAGAATTTCAGCTACCGGCCCTATTTCCAGGATGCGGTGTCCGGCGGTCTCGGCCGCTATTTCGCCCTCGGCACCACCTCATTGAAGCGCGGTTATTATTTTGCCTCTCCGGTGCGGGCGGATGGCAGGATCATCGGCGTGGTGGCGGTGAAGGTCGATATCGACCAGCTCGAGCAGTCCTGGCAGAGCAAGGACCAGGTCATCGCGGTCACCGATGAGCACGGCATCATCTTCATGTCGTCACGGCCGGATCTGCTGTTCAATTCGCTCAGGCCCCTGTCGGAGGCCTCGCGCCGGGCCATCCGGGCCTCGCGCAAATATAATGAAGCCGAACTGCGCGAGCTCGATCTCAGCCCGCAGGGCAGCACCCAGTCCGGTCTTGCGCTGGTGGCCGTTCCTGCCGGCGGCAAGCCCGCCGAATATCTGATGCAGAGCCGGCCGATGCCCGCCGAGGGCTGGGACATCCAGATCCTGTCCCGCACCGGCGCGGCCCGCACCCAGGCCTATATCTTCTCCTCGGCGGTGCTGCTGGTTCTGCTTTCGACCATGCTGGCGGCGGCGTTTCTGGTGCTGCGCCGCCAGCAATTGCTCGAGCGTATGCGCAACCAGTCCGAGGTCCAGGAAGAGCTGGAGCGCCGGGTCAAGGCCCGCACCACCGAGCTCGATGAAACCAATGCCCGCTTGCTCGAGGAGATCAATGAGCGCAAATCCGCCGAGGAGGAACTGCGCAAGACCCAGGCCGATCTGGTGCAGGCCGGCAAGCTGGCTGCGCTCGGCCAGATGTCGGCCGCCCTGTCCCATGAGTTCAACCAGCCGCTGGGGGCGGCCAAATCCTATGCCGACAATGCGGTCGCCTTCATTGACCGCGGCCGCATCGACGAGGCGCGCGAGAATATCGACCGCATCAGCATGCTGGTCGGGCGCATGGGCGCCATCAGCCGCCATTTGCGCAATTTCGCCCGCAAGCCCAATGTGGAGCTGACCACCGTACCGGTCGCCACCATCATCAATGATGCCCTGGAAATCCTCGACCGGCGCATCAGGGCGCTGAATATCAAGGTGAGGCTCGATCTGCCGCCGGACGAATTATGGGTGCTGGGCGGCCAGGTCCGCCTGCAGCAGGTGCTGGTGAATCTGATCAACAATGCGATTGACGCCATGGAAGCGGTCTATGAGCCGGAAGTGGTGATTTCCGCCGCCGCCACCGGCCGCAAGATCTGCCTTTCGGTGCGCGATCGCGGCCCCGGCATCCCCGAGGAAATCGCCGAGCGGATTTTCGATCCGTTTTTCACCACAAGGGGGGTCGGCAAGGGCTTGGGGCTCGGCCTGTCCATATCTTATAATATCATCCGTGATTTCGGCGGCCATCTGCAGGCGCATAACCATGAGGGTGGCGGCGCCGAATTCAGGATCATGCTCAAATCGGCGGTCAATGAGCCGCAAAAGGTGCAGCCATGACCGCTCAGAAAGTCCTGTTTGTCGACGATGAGGAACATCTGCGTCTGGCCTCGCGCCAGGCGCTGGATCTGGCCGGTTTCGATGTGGACTGTTTTTCCTCGGCCGAGCGGGTGCGCGATTTCGTCAGCCGCAGTTTCGCCGGCGTGGTGGTCACCGATATCCGCATGCCCGGCAAGGACGGCTTCACACTGATGCAGGAACTGCTCGAAATCGATCCGGAACTGCCGGTGATTCTGATCACCGGCCACGGCGATGTGCAGCTGGCGGTCGAGGCGATGCGGGCCGGGGCTTATGATTTCATCGAAAAGCCCTATGCCTCCGCCTATCTGGCCGACACGGTGGGCCGGGCGCTGGAAAAGCGGCGCATGACGCTGGAAATCCGCAAGCTGCGCTCGGCGGTGGGCGGCCGCGATCTGCTCGAGGCCCGGCTGATGGGGCGCGCCCCGGTGATGGTCGAGATCCGGCGCCAGATCCGCGCCGTGGCCGAAACCCATGCCGATGTGCTTATTTTCGGCGACACCGGAACCGGCAAGGAGGTGGCCGCCCGGGCGCTGCATGCCTCCAGCGCGCGCAAGGACAAGCCCTTTGTCGCCATCAATTGCGCCGCCCTGCCGGCGGATCTGATCGAGAGCGAGCTGTTCGGGCACGAAACCGGCGCCTTTCCCGGCGCCATGCGGGCCCGGTTCGGCAAGTTCGAGCACGCCCAGGGCGGCACCGTGTTTCTCGATGAGATCGAAAGCATGCCCATGGAGCTGCAGGCCAAGCTGCTGCGGGCGGTGCAGGAGCGCACCGTCACAAGGCTTGGCTCCAACGAGCCCATCGAGCTTGATGTGCGTTTCATCGCCGCCAGCAAGCTAGACCTTGAGCGGGCGGCGAGCGAAAACGGCTTCCGGCGCGATCTGCTCTACCGGCTGAATGTGGTCACCATCAGAATGCCGCCCCTGGAGGAGCGCAAGGAGGACATCCCGCGTCTGTTCATCCAGCTCGCCAACGAGGCCGCCGCCCGCTATCAGCGCCAGCCCGTCGACATTCCCCCCGCCACCCTGGCGGCGCTGGCCAATCGCGAATGGCCGGGAAATGTGCGTGAATTGCGCAATGCCGCCGAAAGATTCGTGCTCGGGCTCGGCCCGGCGGCGGCGGCCGGCGGCGACGGTGAGGCCAAATCTCTCGCCGAACGGGTCGGGGAGTATGAGCGCAATGTGATCGCCGCCGAACTGACCGCCAATGCCGGCAGCCTGAAGCCCACCTATCAGGCGCTCGGCCTGTCGCGCAAATCCCTCTATGAAAAATTGCAGAAATACGGGCTGAAGCGCGAGGATTTCATCCCCGGCGACTCCGAACCGCCGCTGTCCTGAGGCCGGATGGGTGGAAATCGACCCACCGGAACCGGCCTGCTGTCACCGATCCCATACAAATTTGAGATTTTTTGCCCGATATGGCGGATTTTCCCGGTTCGGGGCTTGTCTGGGCGCACTGAATGCCCTTTCATCGTGAGTGGGTGAGGTTGAGGAACCGGCTTGGAACGGCTCGGCATGAAGGATTATGCCGCTCGAATTCGTGCATTTTCGGATTCGGAACGGCTGCAGCCAGCCTCATGAAACGAGAACAGTGCAACACAGGAGTTACGCTATGACAATAACCCGTAAATCATTCATTTTCGGCACAGCCGCCGCTTTTGCCCTATCACTGGGCGCGGTCGATTTTGCCCAGGCCGCCAAGCGGCTTGTGTTCGGCGGCGGCCCGGCCGGCGGCACCTTCCAGGTGGTGGCCAATGCGGTTCAGGTCTATGGGCCGATCAAGGCGATGAAGGACTACAAGATCAAGGCGCAATCCTCGGCCGGCTCGGTTGAGAACCTGCGCAAGGTCAATCAGGGCAAGTCCCATTTCGGCGTCGTCTATTCCGGTCATGTGTTCCAGGGCCGCAATGGCATGCTGAAAAACGATCCCAACAAATATGAGAACGTGATGGCGGTGGCCTTCCTCTATGGCGCCCCGGCCCAGCTGGTGGTGCGCAAGGGCGCCGGCATTAAAAGCGTCAAGGATCTGGCCGGCAAGCGGGTCGGCGTCGGCAATGCCGGCTCGGGCGCTTTTGCCAATTGCGAGTTGTTCTTCAGCCATCTCGGCATCTGGGACAAGATCGAGCGCAACGCCATGGGCTATAACGATGCCGCCCAGGCCTTCGGCAACAATCAGCTCGATGCCTTCTGGCTGTTCACCGCCTTCCCCAGCGGCGCGGTGATCATGGCTGCCCAGACCAATGATATCGATCTTGTGGATCTGGCCAAGGATGCCGAGGACAGCGGCTTCTTCAAGAAATATCCCTATTTCGCCAAGCTGTCGGTCCCGGCCGGAACTTATCGCGGTGTGGACAGCGATACCCCGTCCTTCCAGGATGCGGCGCTTTGGGTGGCCAACAAGGATGTGCCGGCCGATGTGGTCTATAAGGTGCTTTCCACCATCTACACCGATGAAGGCCTGGCCCATATGAAAGCCCAGAAGAAAACCTTCAAGGCCATGAGCATCAAAACCGGCCCGATGGGGATCGTCACTCCCCTGCATCCTGGCGCCGAGAAGTTCTGGCGTGAAAAAGGCGTCCTGAAATAAGCCTTTGACTAAAAAGCAGAAACTGCGCGTTTCATGCAAAGCTGCGCCAAGCCGTATCACGGTTTGGCGCAGTGCGTCTGCCGGCCTTAAAGGCGTTTGGCCGGCGCTGGGCAGATTTCTGCCCGCGCGCTGATTTCATAACAGATAACATCGGGAGGGGGCATGCTTCATCAACAACTGAACCGGGTCGAACGGTGGATTTTCGACATTCTGGCTCTGACGCTGGTATTGTTCTATTCCTATTCGGCTGTTTGGGAGCCGGCCTCCACCCAGTTTCATCGCGGCGTCTATATCATCATCACCTATGTGCTGGTGTTCCTGCTCTATCGCTCCACCACCCTGTGGGGCCGGATCCTCGACTATGTGCTGATCGCCGCCTCGGTCGTGTCGATCGGCTACTGGATCCTCAATTTTGAAGCCATCAATTACCGGGCCGGGGTCGAAAGCAACCTCGACAAGGCCATCGCCATGGTCGGCGTGCTGATCGGCATCGAGCTGGCGCGCCGGGTGGTCGGCACGGTGTTCGTGGTGATCGGCGCCATCATGCTGCTCTACGGGGTTTATGGCGAATATGCCCCCGAGCTGATCTCCCATGCCGGCGATACCTTCCCGGACCTGGCCACCAGCCTGTTCTACAAGAGCGACGGCGTGTTCGGCATCATGGCCAATGTGCTGGCCACCTATATCCTGCTCTTCGTGATTTTCGGAGCGTTTCTGGAAAAGAGCGGCGCCCAGCGCTTCTTCATCGATTTTCCGCTCGCCGCCGTCGGCCACAAGATCGGCGGGCCGGGCAAGGTGTCGGTGATCGCCAGCGGCCTGTTCGGCTCCATTTCCGGCAGCGCCATCGCCAATACGGTCTCGACCGGCGCCTTCACCATCCCGATGATGAAAAAGGCCGGCTTCAAACCGCATGTGGCCGGCGGCATCGAACCGGCCGCCTCGATCGGCGGCATGTTCATGCCCCCCATCATGGGCGCCGGCGGTTTCATCATGGCCGAACTGACCGGCCTGCCCTATTCGCAGATCATGCTGGTCGCCCTGTTCCCGGCCTTCATGTATTTCTTCAGCGTCTATGTGATGGTGCATTACGAAGCCAAGCGCCACAATATCGTCGGCGAGAAGTCCGAGGTGAACGCCATGGACATCCTGAAGAAACAGTGGTTTTACATCCTGCCGCTGGTGGTGATTTCCATCCTGATGCTGATGGGCTATTCGCCGGGATATTCGGCCATTCTCGGCATTGTGGCCTGTCTCGCGGTCAGCTGGTTCCGCAAGGAAACCCGGATCGGCCCCATGGAATTCATTGAGGCCTCCCGGGCCGGCGCGGAATCCAGCCTGAAAATCGGCGCCACGGTCGGCGTGATCGGCATCATCGTCGGCGTGCTCACCTATAGCGGCCTGGTGCTGACCTTTGCCGACATCGTCATCGAGCTGGCCGACGGCAAGCTGTTCCTGACCATCCTGCTGATCGCGCTGGCCTCCCTGGTGCTGGGCATGGGCGTGCCGGTGACCGCCGCCTATCTGATCACCGCGGTGGTGGCGGTTCCCGCTCTGACCCATCTCGGGGTCAATGAGCTGGCCGCCCATATGATCGTCTATTGGCTGAGCCAGGATTCCAACATCACGCCGCCGGTGTGCATCGCGGCCTTTGCCGGCGCCACCATCGCCAAGGCCAATATGTGGAAGACCGCCTTCACCTCGTTCAAATTCGCCAAATTCCTCTATCTGGGGCCGTTTTTGTTCGGCTATGTGCCCGGTTTCTCGCTCAATGGCTCTTCGACCGATATCGCCGTGGCCTTCGTGCTGATCGTCTTCGGTACCTGGGCCTATTCCTGGCTGCTGAGCGGCATTTGGATCGACTGGTTCAAGAAAAAGGATAAAACCGCCTGAGCCGGACCTCCTCCAACCGGGCCGGGCCTCGCCATGGCCTGGCCCGGCGCCGCCTACCCGATATTAACTCTAACCGAAGAAACCCGTGCTCCGCCTTTGCAGCTTTGTTGACTGGATCGCGCCATCCGATCTAGAATTAACCATCTGTTAAGATTTTGCTAAGGCTAAGGCCTGACGCGGAGACGGGATCATGGCGCAATTGAGAATGGCGGTCGATATCAGAGGTGTCGATCTCAAACGGCTCGATGTCGGCCTGACAATTCTGCATGAGGATCCCGCACCGGGGGAAGATCGCGCCTCGTCATCGACGCTGCGCATGACCCTGGATGAGCTGAAAGTGTTTCTGAAAGCCCTGACCAAATCCGGCGATGTGGAAATCACCTCGTCCCTGCTGTCCGCGGATAGCGGCCGCGATCGGGTGAAACCGGCCATGCCGAGTAACCGGATTCTGGAAATCCGAAATAAATATATGCAGATTGTGGGTTCTCATCCCGGCTAGAGCGGTTTTTCCGGCCGATGGGATGAAATAAAACCGGATATTAACATTCAAATGGCGCAGTGTTTGGCGCGATACTTCCAATCAAATAAAGGTGCAGGCGCATGGCGACGAACAAGCAGCAGGGTGAACCGGGTGTGATGGCGGACAAGATCAAGGAAATCGAGGGTGGCATCGGCACCACCGCCGAAGAGGCCTCGACCGGCTTCAAGGGGCTTGACCTGGGCACCAGTCATCTGGTGATGGCCACCGTGCAGGACGACCGGGAAGTCTATGAAAAAGAGCTGCATGCCTTTGTCTCCATTCCCTATTCCAAAATGACCAAGGCCATGCTGGAGCGCGAGAAGATCAATCACCGTGTCCAGCGCCCCAATATCATCGCCTTCGGCAATCGGGTCGATGAGTTCGCCAATATTCTGGGCGGCAATACCCGCCGGCCAATGCAGACCGGGCTGCTCAACCCGGACGAGCCGAAAAATATCGAGCTGGTCGAGCTGGCGATCCGCAATCTGTGCGGCCGGGCCAAAAAGGGTGAGAAGATCTGCTTCAGCGTGCCCAGCGCCCCCGAGGGCCATGAGAGCCGCCTGCTGTTCCACGAGGAATCCGTGCGCGCGGTGCTCGAGAATCTGGGCTACAAGGTCCGCACCATCAATGAGAGCCTGGCGG
>PKTQ01000280.1 GCA_002869085.1 Hyphomicrobiales bacterium
GCATTGGTGAGTAGAGGCCGGAATGAGCAAACCGATTGTTGAAGTGAAGGGCCATCATGTCAGCCATGATATTGCCGCCCTCAAGCGTCAATATGAACAGACACGGCTCAATGCGGTCCGTGCGCAAATGGCCGAGCGCGAAATGGAACTCAGAACGGGCGAAGTCATCGACGGCGCCCTCTATCTGTTGCAAAAGCCGCTAAACGTGATCAAGGCAATGTCGGACAATCTGAAGCGTCAAAGCGGCAATCAGCTGCCTATGGGCATTGCGCTTGACGAAGCCTTGACCTCGGGACAGGCCGCCATCCAATCGTTACGGCTGGCCTTGCCCGGCGACAGGCCTGCCGTGAAAGCCCCGGTCAATCTCAACGAAATCATCCGCGATGTCCTGGTCATTTCGGCCGATCGCCTGTCCGCAAACGGTGTCGTGGTCGACTGGAGGCCTCAGCCTGACCTGCCTATGGTTTACGCGGATGAAAACGCCCTTCGCATTCTGCTGAGAATTCTGCTGAATAATGCCCTTTTGGCTGTCAGTGAACCCGGCTCCTGGGGGCGCAGTATTCACTTCGATACCCGATTGAGCGAGGACGGGTTGATCGAAGCCTGCATCCGAGACACCGGACCGGGCATCAAGCGCGGGCTTCACTCGAAAATATTCGAGCCCTTCTATACCAGTTGGAGCGGCAGAGCCTCCAGCTCGGGCATGGGGCTGGCGATCGCCCAACAGATTGTTGGGGACCTTCGCGGTGACATCACCATCAAGGCGTCTGACCAGCCCGGATGCACCATCTGCATCTCCATACCGGCCTGCAAAGCGCGGAAATTCGAGTGAATTCAATGAACAGTAGTAATGCCAACAAAAATGTTCCGAACAGCCCGAGACGCTCGGAAGGGGTTTGCCCCAGACCTGTTTACTGCTCTTTTTATCGCCAGGAGCTGGAAACGCTGTATCAGGTCAGCCAGATGCTCGGCCGCTCGCTCAATCTGCTTGAATCGACAGGCGATGTGCTGAAGCTCCTGCATGAAGAGGGCCGTCTGCACTATGGCATGATCTGCCTGCTGGATGAGAACAGCGCCGAGCTGCGCGTCACGGATGTGCATAAGGACAGCACCGGCCGGTCGGAAAATATCAGATATCGCGCCGGCGAAGGTGTTGTCGGCACCATTCTGTCATCCCGCCACACAATCATGGTTCCGCGCATCAAGGACGAGCCGCGTTTTCTCGGCCGTCTCGGGGTCTATGATCCTGAGCGTCCTTTTGTCGGCGTGCCTATCTTTATCGGCTCGGACGAGCCGGTTGGCGTTCTGGCCGCCCAGCCCAAGGCCAATGACCGATTTCTTGAAGACAATGCCAAGCTGCTGGAAATGATCGCCTCCCTTATCGGCCAGGCCTTGCGCCTGTCCAAGATCGTGGCGGAAGAGCAAAACCAGTTGCGCAGTGAGCGCGATCAGCTTCGCCGCCGGATCAAACATCAGCATGGCTTCGAGAAGATCATCGGCAACACCGATATCATGCGGCTGGTGTTTGATCAGGTGCGTATGGTGGCCAAATGGAACACAACCGTGTTGATCCGCGGCGAGTCCGGCACCGGCAAGGAATTGATCGCCAACGCCATCCACTATAATTCGCCGCGTGGCAACTCGCCCTATCTGAAGCTGAATTGCGCCGCCCTGCCCGATAATCTGCTGGAGTCGGAGTTGTTCGGCCATGAGAAAGGCGCATTCACCGGCGCCACCACCATGCGCAAGGGACGTTTCGAGCAGGCCGATGGCGGCACCCTGTTTCTGGACGAGATTGGTGAAATCTCCCCGGCATTTCAGTCAAAACTGCTGCGGGTTTTGCAGGAAGGCGAGTTTGAACGGGTTGGCGGCAATAAGACATTGAAAGTGGATGTGCGCATCATCGCGGCCACCAACAAGGATCTGGAAACCGCCGTTGAAAAGGGGGATTTCCGCGAGGACCTGTATTACCGTCTTAATGTGATGGCCATCAATATGCCATCGCTTCGCGACCGGATCGACGACATTCCTGAACTTTCACATTTTCTCGTCAACAACATCGCCGAGAAGCAGGGCCGCGAGCTTACCCTCAAGGAGAGCGCCATCCGTTTGCTGATGCGTCATAGCTGGCCCGGCAATGTGCGTGAGCTTGAGAACTGCATGGAACGGGCTGCGGTGATGAGCCCCGACGGCATCATCAACCGGGATGTGGTTTCCCTGTCCGGCCTGCCCGACAAGGCGCTGGCGGGAGTGCCGGCGCATCCCCTGCCGCCTATTCTGCCCCCCCTGCCCGATGAGGACAAACGACCAGGCAATGGCGCGGGCATGCGGGCCTGGGAAAATGAAGAGCTCGACGAGCGCGAGCGGGTCATCGCCGCCCTTGAAGAAGCCGGATGGGTCCAGGCCAAAGCGGCCCGCCTGCTCGGCATGACCCCGCGGCAGATCGCCTATCGGATCCAGACCCTGGGGATCAGTGTCCGCAAGATTTGAGCCCCGCCGATTGATGCAAAAGCCGCCGGTCAGTGTCAGAAAGATAACAAGGCTCAATGTCCGCCATTGTTAGACTTCCGACAGCGCTTCCTGGGCCTTTTTCCTGTTTTATCTATTATATTCAATGCGATATGCGCTTTTCGCGTAAATGGCACAACCCTTGCTAACTTTTTAAACAAGGCTTGGCGGAAGTGTCGTGACGCGGAAGGAATGATTGATGGAACCCAAAATTCTGGGGCAGGAGGCAAAGGTCATTGCCGGGGGATGCACACAAGTTTCCTGTGGCAGCTCCAATGACCATGTGGCCGAACTCCCTGAGGAGATCCGCGAGAAGGTAAAAAACCATCCGTGCTACTCCGAAGAGGCCCATCATCATTATGCCCGCATGCATGTGGCCGTGGCGCCGGCCTGCAATATCCAGTGCAATTACTGCAACCGAAAATATGACTGCGCCAATGAGCGCCGTCCGGGGGTTGTCTCCGAGCTGCTGACCCCGGATCAGGCGGTCAGGAAAACCCTCGCCGTGGCGGCCAATATTCCGCAGATGACGGTGCTGGGCA
>PKTQ01000330.1 GCA_002869085.1 Hyphomicrobiales bacterium
CCGCCCGGTGGCTGAGCGGCGCATCGCCCTCATCCTGTCCAATTACCCCTCCTCCGACGGGCGGCTCGCCAATGGCGTCGGGCTCGACACCCCGGCCGCCGCCATTGAGCTGCTGCGGGCCATGGCCGAGGCGGGCTATGACACCGCCGGCGCGCCGACAAGCGCCGCCGAGCTGATGGACCTGCTGCGCGCCGGGCCGACCAATGCCGGGCTCAAAGGCAAGACCATCCTTGAGACTCTGGATATCGGCGCGTATCGGCGCTTTTTCGATGAGCTTCCCGAACATATCCGCCGGGACATCACCGACCATTGGGGCGCGCCCGAAGCAGACCCATTATTCGCGCCCCAGCTCGGCGGTTTCGCCGTCGCCGCCCATCGTTTCGGGCGCTGCGTGCTGGCGCTGCAGCCCTCGCGCGGCTACGCCATGGACGCCAAGACGATCCATCACGACCCGGTGCTGCCGCCGCCCCATGCCTATCTTGCCTTTTATCTGTGGCTGCGCCGCCGCTTCGCCGCCGATGCCGCCCTGCATATGGGCAAGCATGGCAATCTGGAATGGCTGCCGGGCAAGGCGCTGGCCCTGTCGGCGGATTGCTATCCGGAGCTGGCGCTCGGCCCCCTGCCCCATATCTATCCCTTCATCGCCAATGACCCCGGCGAGGGCACCCAGGCCAAGCGCCGCAGTTCCGCGGTGATCGTCAGCCATCTCACCCCGCCCCTGACCCGCGCCGAGACCTATGGCCCGCTGAAGGATCTGGAAGCGCTGGTGGATGAATATTACGAGGCTTCCGGGGTGGATCCGCGCCGGCTCAAAATTCTCGGCCGGCTGATCCTGGAAAAAACCTATGAGCTTCATCTCGACCATGATTGCGGCATCGCCCCCGGCGACAGCGAGGATGAAAAACTGCAGCGGCTCGATAATTATCTGTGCGAGTTGAAGGAGCTTCAGATTCGCGACGGGCTGCATATTTTCGGCTGCGCCCCCGAGGGCGAGCGCCTGAATGGACTGCTCTCGGCCCTGGCCCGCATTCCGCGCCTCGAAGGCGCCGGCGCCAACGCCTCGCTGCAACGCGCTTTGGCCAAGGATCTGGGGATGGGGGATTTCGACCCGCTGGATTGCGAGCCGGCCGCGCCCTGGCACGGCCCGCGCCCGGCCTGCCTTGAAGCGCAAGGGCAAGAGCCCTGGCGCACCGCCGCCGACACGGTGGAGCGCATCGAGTTGCTGGCCCTGGCGCTGATCGGCGGCGAAGCTGTCCCCGAGCCCGGCTGGCAGAACAGCCTGCCGGTGCTCACCCATATCGATGCGGTGATGCGCCCCCGCGTCAAGGCCTGCGGCCCCGGCGAAATCGAAGGCGCCCTCACCGCCCTTTCCGGGCGCTTCCTGCCCCCCGGCCCCTCCGGCGCCCCCACCCGGGGCCGGCTCGACGTGCTGCCGACCGGCAGGAACTTCTTCTCGGTCGACACCCGCACCGTGCCGACCGAGACCGCATGGCAGCTTGGCCGCCTCTCCGCCGACCGGCTGATCACCGCCTATTTTCAGGAACACGGCCAATGGCCGCGCCGAATGGGTCTCTCCGCCTGGGGCACCTCAAACATGCGCACCGGCGGCGATGACATCGCCCAGGCGCTGGCGCTGATCGGCGCCGAGCCGGTGTGGGACAAGGCCTCGCGCCGGGTCACCGGTTACAAGATTCTCACCTCCAGCCAGTTGCAGCGCCCCCGCGTCGATATCGTGTTTCGGATTTCCGGCTTTTTCCGCGACGCCTTCCCGGCCCAGATCGACCTGATTGACAGCGCCGTCAGGGCGATCGCCGCGCTTGATGAGCCGGCCGATTTCAACCCGCTGATCGAGGGCGAGAGCGAAGGTCCGGAGGCCGCCCCCCGCATTTTCGGCGCCCGGCCCGGTACCTATGGCGCCGGCGTGCAGGAGCGGATTGAGACCGGCCAGTGGCAGACCCGCGCCGATCTTGCCGAGGCGTATCTCGCCCGCGCCGGCCATGCTTATGGCGACGGCGCCGAAGGCCGCGAGGCCGGCGCCGCCTTGCGCACCCTGCTGGGCGGGCTCGATGCGGTGGTGCATAACCAGGACGCCCGCGAATTCGACCTGCTCGATTCGGACGATTTTTACGATTTCGAGGGCGGCATGGCCGCCGCCGCCGGCCATCTCGGCGCCGACCCGGCGATCTATCACAATGATCACGCCAACCCTGAGGCTCCGAAAATCCGCCGGCTCGAGCAGGAGATCGGCCTCATTGTGCGCGGGCGCGCCGCCAACCCGAAATGGATCGCCGGCCAGCGCCGCCACGGCTATAAGGGCGCTGCAGACATGGCCCAGACCCTGACCAATCTGTTCGCTTTCGCCGCCACCACCGGCGCGGTGGAAAACCACCATTTCGAAATGCTGTTCGAAGCCTATATGATTGATAGCGACACGCGCGACTTTCTCCGCACAGCCAACCCGGAAGCCCTGCGGGACATGGCGGAGCGTTTTCTCGAGGCGGCCCGGCGCGATCTGTGGCAACCCCGGCGCAACAGCGCCGTGGATTTTTTGAGCGACATGATAAAGGAACACCCATGAGCACCGACCCGAACGATCTGGCCCGTCACGCCGAAAAGATGAAAAAGCGGAAAACGGCCCAGGACAAAAAGACCGCCCAAAAGACCATCGAAAAGGGCCTGCTGATCGTCCATACCGGCACCGGCAAGGGCAAATCCACCGCCGCCTTCGGCATGGCCATGCGCGCCATCGCCCATGGGCAGAAGATCGGTATCGTCCAGTTCATCAAGGGCGCCTGGCAGAGCGGCGAGCGCAAGATTTTCGAAGCTTACCCCGATCAGGTTGAAATCCATGCCCTCGGCGAAGGCTTCACCTGGGAGACCCAGGACAAGGCGCGCGATATCGAATTGTCGCAGAAAGCCTGGGACAAGGCGCAAGAGCTGATCAATAACCCGGCGATCGACATGGTGGTGCTGGACGAGCTCAATATCGTGCTGCGCTATGATTACCTGCCGCTGGATGAGGTGCTGGCGGCGCTGACCGCCCGGC
>PKTQ01000260.1 GCA_002869085.1 Hyphomicrobiales bacterium
CGACGCCGAAATCGCCGCCTGCTTCGCCGAGCGCATGGTCGGCGCCGATATCGGCCTCATTGAGGGCAATAAGGGCCTCTATGACGGCATGGATCTGGATGGCGGCAACTCCAATGCCGCCCTTGCCCGCCTGCTCGGCACGCCGGTGGTGCTGGTCATCGACACCCAGGGCATGACCCGGGGCATCGCCCCGCTGTTGCAGGGCTATCTCAATTTCGAATCCGGGCTTCAATTTGCCGGGGTGATCCTGAACAAGGTCGGCGGCAGCCGCCATGAAGGCAAATTGCGCCGGGTCATCGAGCATTTCACCGATCTTGAAGTGCTGGGCGCGGTCGGCCGCCATCAGGATCTGCAGGTCGCCGAGCGTCATCTGGGCCTCATTCCCAGCAATGAGGCCGCCGATGCGGGCGCCCGCATCGCCCGCTTTGCCGAGATTGTCGCCGCTGAGGTCGATCTCGACAGGCTGATCGCCAAAGCCGGGCTGGCCGCCCCGCTGCCGCCGCGCGGGCCCAGGGCGGCGGTGTCCTCCCGCCCGGCCGATATCCGCATCGGCTATGCCAGGGACGCGGCCTTCAGCTTTTACTATCCTGATGATCTAGCCGTCCTTGAAGATGCGGGCGCCGAGCTTGTGCCCATTGACACCCTTAATGATGCGCACTTGCCGCCCATAGACGGCCTGCTGCTCGGCGGCGGCTTTCCCGAGACCAATATGAAGGCGTTGGAGGCCAATCAGAGCCTGCGCAGTGACATCCGCACCGCCATCCGCAACGGCCTGCCGGCTTATGCCGAATGCGGCGGCCTGATGTATCTGGCCGAGCGCATCGTCTGGAACGGATCAAGCGCCGAAATGGTCGGGGTGATCAAGGGCGATGCGGTGATGTTCGAGCGCCCGCGCGGGCGCGGCTATGTCAGGCTCAGCGAAACCGCCGATCATCCCTGGCCGCGCCTGCCCGGTGAAGAGGACCGGCCCGAGGGTGAGGCGGCGGTGATTCCGGCCCATGAATTTCATTACTCGCTGCTGGAAAACGGCGCATCGGATCAGGTCTATGCGTATGACGTGCTGCGCGGCGCCGGTCTCGACGGCCGCCATGACGGCATCGTCCAGCATAATCTGCTGGCCGGTTACACCCATATGCGCAATGTCGGCGGCAACAATTGGGCGCGCCGCTTTGCGGACTTCGTGCGCCAGTGTAAGGCAAAGCGCTAGCAAGCGGCCATTTGCATCACAGAGGAATCGAGCATCATGACCAAATCTGCCAATCCCGTCTATCTGATCGGTGCCGGCCCGGGGGATCCGGATTTGCTGACCATGAAGGCCTATCGCCTGTTGCAGCAGGCCGATGTGATTGTCTATGACCTGTTGGTCTCCGATGAAATTCTGGCTCTGACCAATCCGGACGCCATGCGGATTTTTGCCGGCAAGGCTGCCCGCAATCATCACATGCTGCAGGAGGACATCAACAAATTGCTGGTGCAACTGGCCGGCCAGCATGAGCGCGTGGTCAGGCTGAAGGGCGGCGATCCGTTCATCTTCGGGCGCGGCAGCGAAGAGGCGCTCTATCTGGCCGCCCATGATATCGCGTTTGAGATCGTGCCGGGCATCACCGCCGCCGGCGGCTGTTCGGCCTATGCCGGCATTCCGCTCACCCACCGCAACCTGTCCCGTGCCGTCCAGTTCATCACCGGCCATTCCATGCGCGGCAAGTCGATCGACGATGATCTGAACTGGGAAACCCTGTCCGACCCGGGCACCACCCTGGTGATCTATATGGGTCTGATCAATGCCGAGACCATCTCCAAAAGGCTGATAGCCGCCGGCCGCCCGGAAAACACCCCGGTCGCGGTCATCCAGAGCGGCACCACCAGCGCCCAGCGCGTCCTGCTGACCCAGTTGGACCGGCTGAAAGAGGATGTGGACAATTCCGATATCAGCTCGCCCGCCCTGATGATCATGGGTGAGGTGGTCGGCCTGACCCATAAACTGAAATGGTTTTCACCCGGGACTGCGCCCGAAGAAAAGCGCCAATAGGGCCGCTAGACCCGGCGCGAGAGCAGCGCCAGCGGAACCGTCTGTATCAGCCTGGCAATGAGTTGCGTGGCGATGAGCGCAAACACCAGCCGCCCGGCAAGAACGCCGCCAAGGTCGGCGCCGATTGCCACCATCACCAGCGTGTCCTCAATCACGCTATGGGCAAACCCCATGAAAATGCACGACAACACCACCTGACGCGGTGAAATCCGGCCGGAGCTTGCTTCCCCGATCAACAGTCCGGCGCCATAGGCAATCCCCAGAAACAGTCCGATGGTGGTGAACTGCAACGCCTCGTCGCGGATGCCGGCCAGGCGCAGCAACGGCGCGATCGCGCGCATCATCAGGTCCAGCACACCGATCATTCTGAGCAGTTCAAGCACCCAGGCCAGCACCAGCAGGATCACCAGCATGAACAAAAGGGTTTTGCCCAGGCCGAGCGCAAAACCGGCCCAGGACTGGTCCGGGCTGATGGGAATCCAGGCCGGGGAGACCGGTCCGGACAGCCAGCCGGTGGCTGCCAGCACATGATGCAGCAACAGGGCATAGAGCAAGGCCCCGGCAATGCGGATCACGGTCGTCACGGTCAGGCTCGGCCCGGCTTTCTGAATGATTTTCTGCTCGATCGGCAACGCATGGGCAAACAGCATGAGCGAGGAAAACACCGTGATATCGGCAATGCTCAGTGATGAAATGGGGACCAGCGTGAAAATCAGCGGCACCGCCCCCCAAATGCCGACCAGCAGGGCGGTCAGCCACACAAGAGCGAACTCGCCGGGCAGGCCGTAAAGGCGCATCACCGGGGCAAACACCGGAGACACGGCGGCGATCACCCCCATGCGCGACAAAATCTCCGCCGCAATCGCCACCGGTATGATGATCCGGGCCAGCACCACAAACACCTTCAGGGTCTGGGTGGTCTTTGCACTGAACGCGCTGAAGCGGGACATGACAACCTCCTATTGCCAAATCCATAGCCCGGCCGGGTTCACATTTGTGGTCAAAAATTGCATCTTAATGCAATAATATTGCATCCCAACCGGCAGGAGACCGCGATGGACCGGATCGACAGAAAATTGCTCAACCTCATGCAGCGCGATGCCTCGCGGACCAATCTGGCCATGGCCGAGGCCGTCGGCCTGTCCGCCTCAAGCTGTCTGCGCCGGGTCCGGCGCCTGCGCAACACCGGGGTCATTGACCGCATTGTGGCGATTGTGAATCCGGCAAAAACCGAGGTGAAGCTGAAAGCCTGGGTCACGGTTGAGCTGGAACAGCATGGCGAGCAGAAAATGCAGCAATTTCTCCGTCTCGCCGCCGCCGAAGAGGCGGTCGCTCAGGCCTATGCGGTCACTGGCCATGTCGATGTGGTGCTGCTGCTGCGCCTGCGGGATATGGCGGACTATGACGCCCTGTGCGACAGGCTGTTCAGGGGCCGGACCAATGTGGCGCGCTTCTTCACCATGATGGTGATCCGCGACGCCAAGGACGAAACCGCAATCCCGCTTTAAACGCCCCGCTATGCGGCCCGGCCATTGGGTTCGGGTATTTTTTTGTGGCGGAACGGGCTCATATTCTGATAAATGAATATAGATGAGCGGCCGCGCCGGCCCGCAGCCGGCCTCAGAGCTGCATCGGACAGAAGACATGAGACTGGACCTCGCTGCCCGGTCCGGTTTTTTTACACTGCCAATTCTGATAAGAGGGATCACACATGGCGACGCAAACTCTTGACGCGAAAGGGCTGAACTGCCCGCTTCCGGTTCTGAAAACCAAAAAAGCCCTGAAGGGCCTGAATGCCGGCGAAACCCTGGAGATGGTGTCCACCGATGCCGGTTCCATCAAGGACATCGAAGCCCTGTGCCGCTCCAGCGGCGACAAGCTGCTGGAATCGGGCGAAGTGGGCGGCACCTATCGCTTTCTGATCGAAAAAGCCTGACCCGATCAGCTTTTGGTTCTGAAATACCGGCTGCCCCCTGGGGATGGCCGGTATTTTTTTGTCCGGCACACCCCGTCTCGCCTGCATCAATCTCCCGGCGCTGGCGGCGGGTTGCCGGCGGCGCATTTGCGCAGGGCCTCGGCGTTATGGCGCATCATATTGAAATAGAGATCCGTCCCCGGCACCCAGCCGGCGCCGATCGGATCGAGCACCCCGACCTGTATCCGGCTGTTTTTGGTCAGTGACGGCAGCAGCGACGGGGCGAATTGCGGCTCGGTCAATACGCAGTCGGCGCCGCCTGACAGGATCGTCTCGCGAAGGTCATGCACATGGCGCGCGCCGGGAGCCCGGTTTGATCCGGTGGTGACGAAACCGGCGCTTTTCAGCCCGAAGCGCTGCTCGAAATATTGAAAGGCGTCGTGATAGAAGATGGATTTCACATCACCCGCCGAGGCCAATATCTCCTCGATGTCGCTGGTCAGTTCGGTCAGCTTGTCGATCTGATAGGCCCCATTGGCCTCGTAAGCTTCGGCGTTGGACGGGTCGGTGCGGGCCAGCACCTTGACAATCCGCCGGGTCAGTTTCTTGGCATTGTCCGGGTCGAGCCATAAATGCATGTCGACGGCGCCGGGATAGCCGTGGGCGGCGCTGCGGGTCTTCAGCAGTTTCAGTCCCTCGGTGTCGCTGAGGGTGATGAGCTTGGCCTTGGTGGCCAGGGTGGCCAGAGGCCGTCGCAGGAAATTTTCCAGCTCTGGTCCGATCCAGAACACCAATTGCGCTTGCTCCAGCGCCTGGGCGTCGGAGGGCTTGACCGTATAGGTATGGGCCGAGCCTGATTCGATCAGCAGTTTCGGCGTGCCCAGGCCATGCATGACCCCGGCGACCAGCGAGTGCAGCGGCCGGATGGTGGCGATGACTTTCAGCCCGCCGGCCCCGGCGGAGGCGGAGCCTGCGCCCAGCAACAGGGTACCGAGCAGAATCAGAATCGAAAAGGCATATTTATTCATTGAGTTAGCCATAATCCAACAGGAGATGTATGTTGTCTTCAGTGATGAGTTCTCGCCATGCCTGGAAAAGGGATGCGATCTATCACGTTATGATATAACATTTCAAATCCCAAATTGAAGAACTGTGCATCAATCGGTCGAACACAAAAGCAAAACAACATGGACGAAGTTACACGACAGGTAAATGACCAAGTTCTGCTGGATGGCTGCCAGATGGGGATTTATCGCGGGAAATGGTTGATCCGCAATGTGGATCTGCACATCAACCGGGGCGAGATCGTCACGCTGATCGGCCCCAATGGCAGCGGCAAGAGCACCTGCGTCAAGGCGGTGCTGGGGTTGATGGGGCTGGATGAGGGCAGTGTGACACGGGCCCGGCGGGTTCGGATCGGCTATGTGCCGCAAAATCTCAAATTCGATGATTCCCTGCCATTGAGCGTGCGCCGGCTGATGAGCCTGACCGCCCGCCATGACCGGGCCAGCATAGAAGCGGCGCTGAAAGAGGTGGGGATCGGCGGGCTGATCGACAAGCCGGTCCAGACCCTGTCGGGCGGTGAGTTTCAGCGCGCGCTGCTGGCCCGCGCCATCTTGCGCCGCCCGGACCTGCTGGTGCTGGACGAACCGGTGCAGGGGGTGGATTTCAGCGGTGAGCTGGAGCTCTATCGGCTGATCCGCGAGATTCGCGACCGGCTCGGTTGCGGCATTCTGCTGGTCTCGCACGATCTGCACATCGTGATGGCCGAGACCGACCGGGTGGTGTGTTTGAGTACCCATGTGTGCTGTTCCGGCACGCCGGTGGCGGTGGCGGACAATCCCGAATATCGGCGATTATTCGGCGCTCGGGCCACCGAGGTGCTGGCCATTTACCGGCACCATCACGATCATAACCACAATGCCCATGGGGACATTCTGCCATTGCCGCCGGAGGGTTCGCACAAGGACGAGGACCACCGCCATGATGGATGATTTTTTCGTCAGGGCCATGGTGGCCGGAATCGGCGTGGCCATCATCGCCGGTCCGCTCGGCTGTTTCATCGTCTGGCGGCGCATGGCTTATTTCGGCGAGACCATCGCCCATTCCGCCCTGCTCGGGGTCAGTTTCGGCCTGCTCCTGGACACCCATACCGGCCTGACGGTCTTTGCCACCGCTGCCGCCATTGCCTTGTTCCTGCTGTTGCTGCAGCGCTCAAGCCGCCATTCCAGCGATGCGCTGCTGGGGATTCTGTCCCATGCCACCCTGGCGCTCGGCCTGGTGATGATCGGCTTCATGACCTGGATCCGGGTCGATCTGATCGGCTATCTGTTCGGCGACATTCTGGCGGTGTCGACCGGCGATATCGCGATCATCTATGGCGGCGGCGCGGCGGTGCTGGCGGTGCTGGTGGCGATCTGGCGGCCCTTGCTGGCGGAAACCGCCAGCTTCGATCTGGCTGAGGTCGAGGGGTTGCGCCCGCATCTGGCGCGGCTGATCTTCATGCTGATGATCGCCGCGGTGATCGCCATCGCCATGAAAATCGTCGGAATTCTTCTGATCACCGCCCTGTTGGTGATCCCGGCGGTTACCGCGCGGCGCTTCGCCGCCAGCCCGGAGATGATGGCGGTGGCCGCCGCCCTGATCGGCATCGCCGCGGTGGCGGGGGGGATGGGGGCCTCGTTGCGGCTGGATACGCCGGCCGGCCCGTCGATCGTAACGGCGGCCTTCCTGTTGTTTCTGCTCAGTCAATGGCCGGGTCTGAAGCGCCCCGGCTCGAGGATGTGAAAGAGAGGTGCATCATGGCCAAGGCCACCGGGCTCACCCATAACCAGCAGATCGTGTTCGATGTGCTCAGCCATGCGGACCGGCCGCAGACCGCCTATGAAATTCTGGGCAGCGAGCTGGCGCACGAAAACGGGCTGAAGGCGCCGCTGACCATTTACCGGGCGCTGGAGGCGCTGGTGGACAAGGCGCTGGTGCACCGGATCGAGAGCCTGAATGCCTTCATTGCCTGCGATCACGAGCCCCATCCGGAACCGGCCGCCTTTCTGATCTGCCGCAATTGCCGCAAAACCCACGAGACCACGATGGAAGCCTGTTCCGGGATCTTCCAGGCCACAGCGCGCCAGCAGCTTTTCACGGTCGAGCAGGTCACGATCGAAATGAGCGGCCTGTGCGCGGAGTGCCAGGCACAGGCGCGGTCCTAAGGCTTCAGATTTCTTCCTGGATCTGATCGAGATGGGAGAAGATCAGATAAAAGCCGAGCCCATAGCCCAGCAGCAGGTAAAGACCCGAGAGGACAAGGATGCACAGCCGGCAGGTCTCGGCGCCGGCGAACAGGGAATAGGCCAGCAGGCCAAGCATCACCGCATCGAGCACTTCGTTGGACAGCAGCCAGGAGGCCGGCCCTCTGGCCCGGCGCACCGCCGCGGCCGACACCTGATAAAACAGCCCCGGTGCGGGGCTGCCGAAACGGGCATTGAGATCATCTCGGTCGACGACACCGGTGAGATCGCGCAGCACATCGATATGGACCGGACCCGAACGCACCGCCTGCCATGACATATAGGCGCTGATCAGGGAGTAACAGCACAGTCCCAGAAGGCATATGGTGAGGACGATCAACATGATTCACCATATCGCGAATTTTTTAAATTCCCGTGAATATCAAGGCATAAGGGGAATTCGCGGCCGGTTCAGTCTTCGTTGAACAGCCCACCGAGCGCGGCGGAGGAGCGGCGGTTGGCCCAATTGTCGATGCAGATCTTGAGCTGATCGGGATCGATCGGCTTGGACAGATAATCGTCCATGCCGGCCTCCAGACACATATCCCGGTCCTCCTTCATGGCATTGGCGGTCAGCGCGATGATCGGGATGGTGCCGGCGCCCAATCCGTCGCTGCCATGGCCCATGGCCCGGATATTGCGGGTGGCCTCAAGCCCGTCCAGCTCGGGCATGTGCACATCCATCAGCACCAGATCGAACTTGTTCAGGCCGCTATCGGTGATTTTCTCAATGGCGACACGGCCGTTTTCGGCGCGCACCACTTCATGGCCGTCGCGTTCCAGCAGCGAGACGGCCAGCATGGCATTGATGTCGTTGTCCTCGGCCAGCAGGATGCGGGCGGTGGTGGCCGGAGCCGGCTGGTTCGGCTGGGCGGCGCTGACCTGTTCGGGTTCGACGCGGCTATAGTCCTCGGGAAAGGCCAGGCGGTAGATCTGGTTCACCAGCGAGGCCTGGCGCACCGGATGCATCAGATAGGCGGCAAAGCCGTCATTGCGCAGATATTCGAGCTGACTGCGCTCCCTGGTGGTGATCAGAACGATCGATTTGGGCAGCACCGCCTCGGGCAGTTCGCGGCGCATCAGTTTCAGGAAATCGACACTGATCATGTCGTCGAGCACCCGGCCGCACAGGATGATCTGATAGGGCTCACCGTCCATGGCCCCCTGTTTCAGTTCCTGCAGCGCCTTGTTGCAATTGCGATAGGAGGCGGGGCGCATGCCGAAACCGTCCATGGCCTTGACCAGCAGCTCGGCCTCGACTGTGAGGGTCGAGAGCAGCATGACCTTCATGCCGGCCAGGCGCTTGCGGCCGTCGGCAATGTCGCGCAGCGAGGTGACCGGCTGGCTCAGATCCTGCTGCAGGGGGACGCGGAAAAAGAAATTCGACCCCTGGCCGCGCCGGGTCCGGACCCCGATCTGCCCGCCCATCAGCTCGACCAGGCGCTTGGAGATGGCAAGGCCGAGGCCGGTGCCGCCATATTTGCGGGTGCGGGTGGAATCGGCCTGCTTGAATTCCTCGAAAATCACATCGGCCTCATTGCTGGCGAGGCCGATGCCGGTGTCGCGGACCGAGAAGGACAGGCTTTTGCCGCCATCACCCAGATCCTTGCAGTCCTCCTGGATCACATGGATCGCCACCCCGCCCTTTTCGGTGAATTTGATGGCATTGCCGGTCAGGTTGATCAGAATCTGGCGCAGGCGGGCTTCATCGCCGATCATATGCGGATTGATGTCCGGATCCACCAGCACCGCCACTTCGATGCCCTTGGCATGGGCGTGGGGGGAGAGCAGTTCGGCGATGCCCTCGACCAGATCGACCACATTATAGGGCTTTGCATCGATCAGCATCTTGCCGGCCTCAATCTTGGAAAAATCGAGAATGCCGTCGATCAGCGATAGCAGGGCCTCGCCGGATTTCTTCAGCACCGAAGCGTGGTGAAACTGCTCCGGATCGAGCTGGGAGTCCAGCAGCAGGCCGGCCATGCCCAGCACCCCGTTCATCGGGGTGCGGATTTCATGACTCATGGCGGCCAGGAACATGGATTTGGACTGGTTGGCCATCTCGGCCTCGTCGCGGGCTTTCGCCAGCTCAGCCTCGAACATCTTGCGGTCGGTGATCTCGCGGCCCACCGACTGCACCTCGCGCACCGCGCCGGTATTGTCGCGCAGCACAAACTCCTCCCAGGCGATCCACTTGATCCCGTCGGCGGTCTGGATCTCCTGATCGCAATGATAGCGATAGGGAGTTTCGTCCTTTTGGGACATGATCGGGTGCGGCATGCTGCCGCTCAGCACCTGGGGCTTGAAGCGCGTGCCGATCACCTGGTCGCGGCGCAGGCCGAACACCTTGCAGAAAGTGTCATTGACGAAAGTGAGATAGCCGCGCGCGTCGCGGCGCAGAATGACATCGGCCTGGCTTTCCACCAGCCCGCGATAGCGCTCCTCGCTTTCGCGCAGCTCCCAGTTCATGTCGTTCAGAATTTCAACGCTGGATTCCAGCTCGCGGGTCATCAGTTCGAGGCGGCGGGACTGCAGGTTGAGATTCTTGATACGCCCACGCGCATCCAGCCAAGCCCAGATCGCCATGCCCGTGGCCAGGAGGGCCAGGACCAGGATGATGCGGGGGCTGAACAATCCGTCCGGGCGGCCGAAAATATCCTGGCTCATGGCCAGTAGCAGCGCGGCAGTCAGCCCGAACAGGACCACGGTGACCGAAGCGACCATGTTGGAGGAATATTCACCCTTGCCCGATTTGGCGCCGGACGAGCCCATGCGGGCGCGTATGGTGCGCGGCGACGCGGCCGGGCGCGCGGGATTGTGCCGCCCCGGGGCGGATGGCGCCGCCGATGGCGGCACGGGATCATCCCGCTGGATTATTTCCTTATCAATCAGCACGGACCAATCGCCGATCTTCAGTTGCCCCGGAGCGGCCCGCATGTCTTTGCCGGTGAGCCGCCCTTTACCCAAACCGATCACTCCGCTTCGGGTGAACGGCCCGAAGCGGGAATGATCCATGCGGGACGCGCAGCGCCCCTCATTTCACCATTAAGGGGTTCAGGGGTTAGGATTCGATTAACCGTAACCTGAAATCTCGCGCCCGGAACACCGCGCGATGCGGCGGTCAGGTCAGGCCGCCTGCCGGGAGGCCATCAGTCCGGCCCGATAGGCCAGCGCCTCGGCGATGTGGGCGCGGCCGATCCGCTCCGAGCCCGCAAGGTCGGCCAGGGTGCGCGCCACTTTCAACACCCGGTGATAACCGCGGGCGCTGAGCTGCAATTTCGCAGCCGCCTGTTGCAGCAGTGCGGCGCCGCTGTCGTCGGGGATGGCGATTTGCTGCAGAACATCCCCGTTCGCCTCGGCATTGCTGTGCAGCTCCGGGTGGCCGAGGCGCTCGAAACGCCGTTTCTGCCGCGCGCGGGCCGCTTCGACCCGCCCGGCGATGGCGCGGCTTGGCTCGGCCGGCCTGGCCAGTACCAGATCGGCGGCGCTGACCGCCGCGACCTGGACGAACATGTCGAACCGGTCCAGCAGCGGCCCCGACAGGCGGGCCTGATAATCGGCGGCGCAGCGCTGGCCGCGCGAGCAGGCAAAGCCCGGCTCCCCGGCCCGGCCGCAGCGGCAGGGATTCATGGCGGCGATCAGCTGAAACTTGGCCGGATAGGTGACATGCTGACTGGCGCGGGCGATGATCACCTCGCCGGTTTCCAGGGGCTGGCGCAGGGAATCCAGCACCCGCGGCGCAAACTCCGGCAGCTCATCGAGAAACAGCACCCCGCGATGGGCCAGGGAAATCTCACCCGGGCGCACAGGGACACCGCCGCCGACCAGCGCCGGCATGCTGGCCGAGTGATGCGGCGCCCGAAACGGACGCCGGCGGCTGAGGCGGCCTTCCGCCAGTTGACCGGCCATGCTGGCGATCATCGAACTTTCCAGCATCTCGCGCGCTTGCATCGGCGGCAATATCGACGGCAGGCGCGCCGCCAGCATCGATTTGCCGGCCCCGGGCGGCCCGTTCATCAGCAGGTTATGGCCGCCGGCGGCGGCGATCTCCAAAGCGCGCCGGGCGCTCTCCTGGCCCTTGACGTCGCTCATATCCGGCAGGGCCGGCGGTGTAAGCTCGGCGGCGGCGGCGGGCCGGGACAGGGCCTGGGTGCCCTTGAAGTGGTTGATCAGCGCGATCAGATTATGCGGGCTGAGAATTTCCAGCTCCTCGCCGGCCCACACCGCCTCGGGGCCGGTTTCGGCCGGGCAGATCAGGCCGAGCCCGGCTTCGCTGGCGGCGATGGCGGCCGGCAGGGTGCCGGCGATGCGGGTCACGGCGCCGTCGAGGCCAAGCTCGCCCAGCACCGAATAGCGGCCAAGCACGTCCATCGGCACGATATTAAGCTTTGCCAGCAATCCAAGTGCGATCGGCAGGTCGAAATGCGAGCCGATCTTGGGCAGATCGGCCGGAGCCAGATTGATGGTCAGACGCTTGGGGGGCAGGGAGATGCCGATGGCGTGCAGGGCGGCGCGCACCCGCTCGCGGCTTTCGGCCACCGCCTTGTCCGGCAGGCCGACAATGGTGAAGGCCGGCAGGCCGCCGGCAAGATGCACCTGCACATCGACCGGACGCGCGGTGATGCCCTCGAAAGCAACCGTATGAACATGCGCAACCATCAGACCCGGACATTACCGCCTAACCGATGCAACCCAGACTAGACGAGAACGGCGCTCACGACAAGAACATAATGAGAACTTTTGCCGGTTTACCGGTCAGAACCGGAAATCGGCGATCACCGGGGCATGGTCGGAGGGGCGCTCCCAGGACCGGGCCGCTTCGATCACCCGCATGTCTTCGGCGCTGCCGGCCAGATCGGGGGTGACCCAGATATGATCGAGCCGGCGGCCGCGATTGGAGGCGCGCCAGTCCTTGGCGCGATAGGACCACCAGGTGAACAGTTTTTCGGGCTCGGGGGTGTGGGCGCGCATGACGTCGACCCAATCCAGCGAGCCGCGCACCCGGGCCAGGCGCTCGACCTCGACCGGGGTGTGGCTGACCACTTTCAGCAATTGCTTGTGCGACCAGACATCGGATTCGAACGGGGCGATATTGAGATCCCCAACCAGGATTTGCGAGCCCTTGCCGGCCGATGCGGCGAACCATTCGGTCATCTCGTCGAGAAAATCGAGCTTATGGGCGAATTTATCGTTGCGCTCCGGGTCGGGCTCGTCGCCGCCGGCGGGCACGTAGAAATTATGCAGCACCGGCTGGCCCGGCACCGCGCCCAATACGGCGCTGATATGGCGGCTGTCCGATTTGCCGCAAAAACCGCGCCGGTCCACATTGGTGATGGGCCGGCGCGAGACGATCGCCACCCCGTGATAACCCTTCTGGCCGTTGACCGCCATATGCTCATAGCCGGCCTTGCGGAACGTGGCGGTGGGAAAGGCGTCGTTCTCGCATTTGATTTCCTGCAGGCACAGCACGTCCGGCGCCTCTTCTTGCAGGAATTTGACAACTTGCGGGGCGCGCAGGCGCACCGAATTAATGTTCCAGGTGGCAATACGAAGCTTCACGACGAACCTCATTCCTCATGCCGGGCCGGGGGGACCCCGCACTCAATAAATCGCAGACAGTTATGGTAAAAACTGGTAGTAGAGATTCACACATCGCCCGTCACCCCCAAACTTTGGAAATTGCACATTCCGGTATGAGTCAGCCTTCCGTCTTTGTCGAGCGCCTGCAGCTTAGCCATTTCCGGAATTACCAGCAGCTCACGCTGGCGCTTGGCGGACAGATGAATGTGCTGACCGGGGAAAACGGCTCCGGCAAGACCAATATGCTCGAGGCCCTGTCGGTGTTCATGCCGGGCCGCGGCCTGCGGCGGGCGCCGTTCGAGGACATGGCCTGCAGCGACGGGCCGGGAAGCTGGGCGGTGAATATCGGCCTTGGCGGGCCCGGCGGGCCGGTCAGGCTCGGCAGCGGCCTGATGCGCGAGCCGGGCAGCGGTCGGTTCAAGCGGCTGAACCGGATCGACGGGGCGACGGCGGCCGGCGCCGGCGCTTTTGCGCCCCATATCCGCCTGGTGTGGCTGACCCCGGTCATGGACAGGCTGTTCACCGGCCCGGCCTCGGAGCGGCGGCGGTTTCTGGACCGCATCGTGATCAGCGGCGATCCGGCGCAGAGCGGCCGGCTGAGCCGGTTCGAGAGGGCAATGCGCGAGCGCAACAAATTGCTGGAAAGCCCCGGCGCCGACACCGCCTGGCTCGATGCGCTGGAAACCCAGATGGCCGAATATGGGGTGGCGATCGCGGCGGCGCGGCGCGAGACGACGGCGCGGCTCGGCGCGCTGATGGAGCGGTTCGAGGAGGCGGGCGCGGCCTTTGCTTTTCCCTGGGCGCGGCTTAAGCTCGACGGCTTTGCGGAGGACGCGCTAAATCGTTATGCTGCCGTGGAAGTTGAGGATTTTTATCGTACAATGCTGAGTGATTCGCGGCGGCGCGATGCGGCGGCGGGGCGGACACTGGACGGGCCGCATCGGAGCGATCTGATCGTGCGGCACGGCCCCAAGGACAGGGACGCGAAACTGTGTTCGACCGGAGAACAAAAAGCTTTGCTGATCGCGCTGATTCTGGGGCAGACCCGCATGATCACCCAATTGGCGGGCGGGCTGAAACCGGTGCTGCTGCTGGATGAGATCGCCGCTCATCTCGATGAACGGCGCCGTCATGGTCTGTTCGAGATTCTGCTGGGCATGGGGGTACAGACCTTCATGACCGGAACCGACCGGACCTTGTTTGCCGGCCTTGAAGGCAGGGCCGATTTTTTGACCGTGGCGGAAGGCACCGTGCGCCCGTCAGGAAGCTTTGATGAAGAGACATTCAATGAGCAATGAAAATAACGATCCGCAGGCCTATGGCGCCAATTCGATCAAGGTTCTCAAGGGCCTCGATGCGGTGCGCAAGCGCCCGGGCATGTATATCGGCGACACCGATGACGGGTCGGGCCTGCACCATATGGTCTATGAGGTGGTCGACAATGCCATCGACGAAGCGCTGGCGGGCCATTGCGACGCGGTCGAGGTGTATCTCAATCCGGAAGGCTCGGTCACAGTGCGCGACAATGGCCGCGGCATACCGACCGATATCCACACCGAAGAGGGCATTTCCGCCGCCGAGGTGATCATGACCCAGCTTCATGCCGGCGGCAAGTTCGACCAGAACTCCTACAAGGTCTCCGGCGGGCTGCACGGGGTCGGGGTCTCGGTGGTCAACGCCCTGTCGAGCACCCTTACCCTGACCATCCGCCGCAACGGCCAGATTCATCAGATGGAGTTTCAGCACGGGGTGGCGGTGAACCCGCTGAAACAGATCGGCGATGCCGGCGAGGAAACCGGCACCGAGGTCACTTTCATGCCCTCGACCGAAACCTTCACCATGACCGAGTTCGATTATGCCACGCTGGAGCACCGGCTGCGGGAGCTGGCCTTCCTGAATTCGGGGGTGAAGATCATCCTGGAAGACAAGCGCCATGCGGAGCTGAAGCGCGAGGAAATGTTCTATGAAGGCGGGCTGGAGGCGTTTGTGCGCTTTCTCGACCGGGCCAAGAACCCGCTGCTGGAGGCGCCGATCACCATTTCGGGCGAGCGCGACGGGGTGCTGATCGAAGTCGCCCTGTGGTGGAATGACAGCTATCACGAGAATGTGCGCTGCTTCACCAATAACATCCCCCAGCGCGATGGCGGCACCCATCTGGCCGGATTCCGCGGCGCCATGACCCGCACGGTCAATGCCTATGCCCAGAGCAGCGGCCTCGCCAAGAAGGAAAAGACCTCGCTCACCGGCGACGATGCGCGCGAGGGGCTGACCTGCGTGCTGTCGGTGAAGGTGCCGGACCCCAAATTCTCCAGCCAGACCAAGGACAAGCTGGTGTCCTCGGAAGTGCGGCCGGTGGTGGAAAGCATTCTGGGCGACCAGCTCGGGCAATGGTTCGAGGAACACCCGACCGAAGCCAAGAACATCGTCGGCAAGGCGCTGGAAGCGGCGGCGGCGCGCGAGGCGGCGCGCAAGGCGCGCGAGCTGACCCGGCGCAAGGGCGCGCTGGATCTGGGCGGGCTGCCGGGCAAGCTGGCCGACTGCCAGGAGCGCGACCCATCGCGCTCGGAACTGTTCATCGTCGAGGGCGATTCGGCCGGCGGCTCGGCCAAGCAGGGCCGCAATCGTGAAAACCAGGCGGTGTTGCCGCTGCGAGGCAAGATTCTCAATGTGGAGCGGGCGCGCTTCGATCGCATGCTGAGCTCGAACGAGATCACCGCCCTGATCACCGCGCTCGGCACCGGCATCGGCCGGGACGATTTCGATGTCGGCAAATTGCGCTATCACAAGATCATCATCATGACCGACGCCGATGTGGACGGGGCGCATATCCGCACCCTGCTGCTGACCTTTTTCTACCGGCAAATGCCGGAGATCATCGAGCAGGGGCATCTGTTCATCGCCCAGCCGCCGCTCTACAAGGTGCGGCGCTCGGGCTCGGAGCAATATCTGAAAGATGAGCGCTCGCTGGAGGATTATCTCATCGACACCGGGCTGGAAGGCACCACGCTGATCACCGGCGAGGGCTCCGAGCATAGCGGGCCCGATCTGCGCAACATTGTCGATGAGGCGCGCACCACCCGCAATCTGCTCGATGGGCTCAACAACCGCTATCCGCGTTTCATCGTCGAGCAGGCGGCAATTGAAGGTGTGCTGAACCCGGACATGCTGCATGATGCGGATAAGGCGGGCGCGGCGGCGGTGCAGATCGCCCACCGGCTCGATGCCCTGTGCGATGAGACCGAGCAGGGCTGGAGCGGGGAGTTGAGCGCAGATGGCAGCTTCGTGTTTTCGCGCACCCTGCGCGGGGTCACCGAGCGCCATGCCATCGACACGCCGCTGATGACCTCGGCCGAAGCGCGCAAGATCAATAGTTTCGCGGAGCGGCTGAAGGAGGTTTACGGCGCCACCTGCACCCTGAAGCGCCGGGACAATGAGCTCCATGTGCACAGCCCGATGGAGTTGCTGGAGGCGGTGTTCGAAACCGGCCGCAAGGGCCTGGCCATTCAGCGCTATAAGGGCCTGGGCGAGATGAATCCGGATCAGCTCTGGGAGACCACATTGGACAAGAACGCCCGCTCCTTGCTGAAAGTGCATGTGCGCGAGCTCGATGAGGCGGATGACCTGTTCTCCAAGCTGATGGGCGATGTGGTCGAGCCACGGCGTGAATTTATCCAGTCGAACGCGCTGGCGGTGGCCAATCTGGACGTGTAACCGGATCGGTGAGATGAGCAAAGAGGATATCAAGGCGGTCCTGGCAGAAGAGGCCTATCAGCGGGCGCTGGACTATGAGCTTGAGTTCGGCTGCTGTCCGCAATGCGTGCTGGCCAGCGTGCAGGAAGTGGCGGGCTATGTGAGCGACGACACCATCAAGGCCAGCCACGGGCTGTCCGGCGGCGGCGGTCTGCAGGGCGAGGGGCTGTGCGGCGCTCTGACCGGGGGCCTGCTGGCGCTGGGGGCCAAGGGCGGACGCGACCGCGACAAGCTGGATCAGGGAAGGGGCATCGGCAATTTCGAGGATGCGCGCGAGCTGGTGGAGTGGTTCCGCGAACAGTTTGGCGGCCTGACCTGCCAGGATCTGCAACAGCAGTTCACCGGCAAGACCTATGATCTGTGGAATGCCGGGGATTATCAGGCCTTCAGCGAGGCGCGCGGGGCTAAATGCGCCGAAGCGACCGCCCGTGTCACCAAATGGGTGGTGGAAAAGCTCTGATCCGCGCGCGACACGCGCCAGGCTGGAATTATTTTCGCTTTATAGAAGCCGGCTTTCCGATAAACTGACAACCGGTCATCAGATTGCGGAGATTGTTCCATGCGCCTATCCCCCTGTTTCCCCAGAAAATTCCTGCTATTCAGCCTGCTACTGGTCACATTGAGCCTGGCACGGCCGGCCATGGCGCAATTTGTGGCCGAAAGCCTGACCGACGCCATACAGCAGCGCATTGAATTTGACGAAGGCTCATTCTCGGGGGATCGAGGCGACGATCAACTGCTGAAACTGTTCGAGTTTTACTCGGCCCGGCACTATGCCCCGGTCTGGGTCACCGATAGCGGCATCAACGCCAAGGGCAAGCTGATGGCGGCGACGCTGCAGGAGTGCGAGGTGGATGGGCTGATCCCGCAGGACTATGATGCGGTCGGCATTCAGGCCAAAACCGGCGTGAGCGACATGAAGGGCCTGGCGGATCTGGAAATCCGCCTGTCCAAGGCGCTGATTTCCTATGGCCATGACCTCAGCGCCGGACGGGTCCAGCCCAACAAGGTCGACCGGGAGCTTTATATCTATCCGGAAGGGCCGGGACCGCTGGAGCTGCTGAACGGCGCGGCGCTGGCGCCGGATCTGGCCAGCTATCTGAGCGACCTTGCTCCGCAAATGGATAATTACCACCGGCTGAAAACCAAATTGGCGGAATATCGCCTGATGCAGGCGGCGGGCGGCTGGGTCCAGGTGCCGGAAGGTGAGACGCTGAAACCGGGAATGAGCGATCCGCGCGTGCCGGTGCTGCGCAAAAGGCTGATCCAGTCCGGGCATCTGGATGCGCAGACCGCGAGCAAGATCGCCCCGGAACTGACCGAGCTTTATGACGATGTGCTGAGCGCGGCGGTGAAGCAGTTTCAGTATCAGAACGGCCTCACCCAGGACGGCGTGCTGGGACCGAACAGCATGAAGACCCTGAATATCCCGATCAGCGAGCGCATCAAAACCATGGAGCTGAACATGGAGCGGCGGCGCTGGATGGAGGATGATCTGGGCGAAAAATATATTTTCGTCAATCTGGCGGATTTCTGGCTGAAAGTGGTGGACGGGCCCAAGACCATCCATACCGCCCATGTGGTGGTGGGCAAGACCTATCACCGCACGCCGGTGTTCAGCCAGAATATGCGCTATATCGTGCTCAACCCCTATTGGAACGTGCCGCGCTCAATCGCGGTCAACGAATATCTGCCCAAGCTGCAGAGCGACCCGGGGGTGCTGGCGCGGCAGAATATTTCGGTGATGGGCCAGAACGGCCCGGTCGATCCCTATAGCATCGACTGGAACAATGTCAGCAAGCGCGGTTTCAATTATCGCCTGCGGCAGGATTCCGGCGGCCGCAACGCCCTGGGGCGGATCAAGTTCCTGTTTCCCAACAAGCACAATGTCTATATCCACGACACGCCGTCAAAAAGCCTGTTCAAGCGCACGGTGCGCAGTTTCAGCCATGGCTGCGTGCGGGTGGAAAATCCGGTCGATCTGGCGGCGGTGCTGCTGAAGGACGATGAGCGCTGGAGCAAAAAGGCGATTCTCGATCAGATCTCTTCCGGGAAACGGCGCACCATCTCGCTGAAAACCCAGATTCCGGTGCATATCACCTATCTGACCGCCTGGGTCAACAAGGATGGCAGCGTGCATTTCCGCAATGATATTTACGGCCGCGACAAGCGGCTCGCCAAGGCGCTGAGAAATTCGCATATCGTGCTGCAAAGCGCCGAGAACCAGAACTGAGGTCTCACTCCCCGCGCAGCAACGATATGCCGCGCTTGGCAGAGGCCCGGGCGAGCGCCTCCTCGCCGGGCGCCTCCGGCCCGGCCAGCCAGATGACGCTGCGGCCGGCGGCGGCGGCGGCCAGGGCCTCGGCCACGGCCTGATCGGGTTCGTCGGCGGCGAGGCGGCCGGCATCGCGGCGGACGAAATCAAGATAGAGCGGATCGGCGCCGCCGAGGCTGATCACCAAATCGGCATTTTGCAGGGCGCGCAACTGGCCAAGGCGCAGCAGATCCGGGTTTTCAGGCGCGATGATCAGGCGAACCGAGCCGGCGGCCTCGTCCTCGGCTTCGATGCGGGCAAGGCAAGCCTCCAGCCGCGACAGAATCCGTTCCTCGTCCTGCCCGCC
>PKTQ01000284.1 GCA_002869085.1 Hyphomicrobiales bacterium
ACCGGACCATCTGGCGGCGGCCGCCGCCCCGGTTCTCGGGCTCATCATAATCAAGCGAAAAGATCGCCAGCCCCATGCCGACGCTGCCGAAGGTGATGGCAAACCCCGCCAGCATCGCCACCACACCATCCGGAGAGCGGCTGATCAGGCCCCACAGCCCCTGATAATCCACCACCAGCAACAGCCCGGCCAGGGACCAGCCGATGCCGATTCCGATCAGCATGTGGCGCAGCAGGAAACGCAGCAACATATGTTTCATCGGTCCGTTCTCCTCTTCTGGGCTACAGAGTGAACCAAACCGCTCCGGCCCGCAAGGGGCCAGCATGTCGCGGGACCGGACCGGCAGGGACTGAGCGCCCCCGCCTCCTCAGGTCTAGCCAACCTTGCCGAGAATCGGGAACATCTCGAGCATCCAGTAGGAAAGCTGGCTCATGGCGCCGAAGATGAAGGCAAGGCCGGTGAGCACCAGCAGGCCGCCCATCACCTTCTCCACCACGCCCAGATGGCGGCGGAAGCGCTGCATGAATTTTAAGAACGGCTTCACCGCCAGCGAAGCGGCGATGAACGGAATGCCGAGCCCGGCCGAATAGAGCGCCAGAAGACTCACCCCATAGACGATGGTGTCCTGGCTGGCCGCCATGAACAGGATCGCCGCCAGCACCGGCCCGACGCAGGGGGTCCAGCCAAAAGCGAAGGCCAGCCCCATGATATAGGCGCCGACCAGGCTGACCTGGCTGATCTGGCCCTGATAGCGGGCCTCGCGCATCAGGAAGCCGATTTTGAACAGCCCCAGGAAATGCAGGCCGAAAATGATGATCACCACGCCGCCCACCTTGGACAGCAGATCGATATGCTCGCTGACCAGCTTGCCGATCGCCGAAGCGCCGGCGCCGAGCGCGATGAACACGGTCGAAAAGCCGAGCACGAACACCACCGAGGCCAGAAACACCCGCCGCGACACACCGGCCGTCTCCGGGGTCTCCTCGCTGGTCAGCTGGTCCAGCGAAGTGCCGGCCAGATAGCACAGATAGGGCGGCACCAGCGGCAACACGCAGGGCGACAAAAAGCTGATCAGGCCGGCAAGAAAGGCCCCGTAATAAGTGACGTCAAACTGCATCTGGAATTACCCCTTTTTTATCATGACAGGCAGGCTCACCCTTAAAAGGGCGATTCGCACCCGCGCCGCCATGGCCCCCGATCCGGCGGTTTAATTGCCGGTCACTTTTATCTGTGGGATCTCGCCGAGTGAAATCACTTTTTGTTTTGTCACATAGTCGCTCACCACATCATAAACCGGCGGCCCCTCAGTGCCTTCATTGACCGACGCCCAGCCGCTGACCACATATTCCTTGTCCGCCTCAATCGGCTTGCCCGATTTCAGCGCCGTCATATTGCTGATGCGCGCGCCGATTTTCTTGTACGGATCGATCTCATAGGAAAAGCCGCCGACCCGCACCATGTCGCCGCCCTGCTGATAATAAGGGTCGGGATTGAACAGATTATCGGCCACATCCTCCAGAATATCCTTGATCATCTTGCCCGACATCTTGGAGCGATAGGCATTGGGATAGGTGATCGAGGTCTGGTGAAAGACATGATCCACGGTGATGTCCTGGCCCGGCAGCAGGCTGGAGCCCCAGCGAAAGCCCGGCGACAGGGAAAACTCCGAATCCCGCTCCGAAATCAGCGCGCTGCAGATCATGTCGTCGAAGGTGCCGTTGAAATTGCCGCGCCGGAACAACAGGTCGTCGGTGCGCCCCAGCACCCGGTCGATCTCCGAGGCAAACGGCGCCCGGATGCGTTTGATCATGGCGGCCATCTCCGGGTCCGGGGTGATCACATCCGACAGCACCGGAATGATCTTGAACGTAAAATCGGTCACCTTGCCGCCCTTCACCTCCACATCCAGCCTGGAGAGGAACTTGCCATGGCTGCCCGAAGCGATCAGCAAAGTGTTGTTGACATTCACCGCCACCGGCAGGGCGTCATGGGTATGGCCGGTCAGCACCACGTCGATGCCGTCAACCCGCGAGGCCAGCTTGCGGTCCACATCGAAGCCGTTATGGCTGAGCAGCACCACAAGCTCGGCGCCCGCATCGCGGGCCTCCTTCACATAGCCGCGCACCGTGTCCTCGCGGATACCGAACGACCAGCTCGGAATTTTGTAGCGCGGATTGGCCACCGGCGTATAAGGGAAGGCCTGGCCGATCACCGCCACCTTCACCCCGCCGCGGTCGAAATATTTGATCGCCTCGAACACCCGCTCTTCCCATTCGGTGTCGAACACATTGCCGGCCAGGAACGGGAATTTCAGCTCTTCGACGATCTCCTTCACCCGCTCATCGCCAAAGGTGAACTCCCAATGGGCGGTCATGGCGTCCAGCCCCAGCGCATTGGTCACCTCGACCATATCGGCGGCATTGGTCTTCAGCGATGTATAAGAGCCCTGCCAGGTATCGCCGCCATCGAGGAACAGGGTGTTGTTCGGCCGCTCGGCGCGGATCGCCTTCACCAGGGTCGCCATGCGGTCCATGCCGCCGACCTTGCCATAGGATCTGGCCAGCGAGACAAAATCCTCCGAACTCAGCGCATAGGCTTCCGGGGTGCCGGGCGCGATGCCGAATTTGTGCAGAAAATCCTTGCCGGTGAGGTGCGGCGGCAGGCCCGCCACTTCGCCGACCCCCATATTGATCGACGGCTCGCGGAAATAGAGCGGCACCAATTGCGCATGACAATCGGTCATATGCAGCAGGGTCACCTGCCCCTTGCTATCGAATTTCAGCAGATCGTCCTGTGTGAGCTGCTGTTTGGCGGCCACCGGAGTAAACCGCCCCGACAGGCCGGTCATGGCCGCGGTGGCGGTGGCGACTTGCAAGAAATCACGCCGTGTCAACATGGGAAAATACCTTTATTGGAGACTGATGGAGAATGCGCCCGGCATGCCGCCGCCGAGCATGAGCCGGCAGGCCTGGCAACAGGGCTGTGGCAGACCGGTCTCACCCGCTGCCCCGCCGGCGATGACCGCCTCTGCCGCGGCCTTGACCGCCGGCATCAACACAGCCGGAACCGCGGCGCATGAGACGACCCCCGCCAGAAATCCCCGATGCAGCAGATCACGCCGTGTGAGCATGGTGGCTCGCCGTTGTTAACGAATAACCCTGTATGAAAACGAGGGGATCCGGCGGGGCCGCGCGGGCCTGCCGGATCCCGGATATTGCTGTCCGGCTATTGCCGCACGGCCGGCGTTTCAATCGGCAGGCCGTTGCCGCGCCAGGTCACGTAAAGCTCCAGGTCAAGATATTCCTGGCTGCCGCGCTTATAGGGCTGAGCCCGGATATTCTTGTTGCAGCCGGTGAAGCGGCGGTGCAGCGTGCCCATATTCTGCCATTTCAGGCGGAATAGCGGGAAGCCGTTGGCCTGACCCTGGCTGAGATAATCCGAGCGGATATGGACGCCCTGATATTTCTCGTGGCAATGCGAGCAGGCCATGTCGAGCTGGCCCCGGCGCTGATAGAAGAACTCCTTGCCCGCTTCCCAGTGCTTCTTGGCTTCGCCGTCAATGGTGACATTCACCGGCATGCCGCGCGACTGGTATTTCACATAGGCCACGGTCCCCATCATCTCGTTCGATTCATATTTGAACGGCTTGGCCTTCATCAGCTTGCGGCAGTCATTCACCTGCAGCTCGAGATTGACGATATTCTTCTTGGCGGCCACATATTTGGGGAATTTGGCCCCGACGCCCTTCATGCTCTCTTCCGCCTTGCCATGGCAGCTGGCGCAGGATTTGCCATCTTCGCCATCGACCTTGTCCCACAGGGACGCGCCCTGCTCGATCCACAGAAAACCGGGATTGTCGAAATCGTCATCCTGCATGGCCTGGGTCTTGGCGTCACGCATATTGTAACCGGAATAGATCTCGCCCAGCGGATTACCGGGCTCGGCCTTGATCACCGGCTTCTGCGCCGCCAGGGCGCTGGTCAGACCCAGCGCCAGCGCGATCGCGGCCAGTCCTGTCAATTTCAATAGTCTCATGAAATTCCTCCCACCCCTTTGAGGCGGGCGGCCTTCTCGGCCGCCCTTACCTTTCGGGCTTGTTTTTATTCGACTGTTATCTGCTTCTTGGCGCTATAGACGGTGCCGTCGTCATCGGTCCATTCCATCACCAGTTCGCCGGATTTATCGGCCTTCATGTTGAACTGAATGAACGGATTCGCCGACACGGAAGGTTCGATATCCATGGAGAACACCAGTTCACCATTCATTTTGGCGGTGAATTTATTGATGATCTTGCGCGGAATGGTCTTGCCGTCCTTGCCCTTGCGGCGTCCGGATTCCATTTTGTGCTTGATCAGGGTCTTGATCGTGACGACCTCACCCTTTTTCGCCTTTTTCGGCGCTTTAACTCTCGGCTTATTTGCCATGTTCAATAGTCTCCCTCAAATAACCGATCAACCGCCGCAGCCGCCAATGGTAACCTTGACCTGGGTCGAGGTTTTCATCAGCGAACCATCGCTTTTTTCCGCGATCGCAATAATGTTCTGTGTCTTGGCCAGCCGCATGCGGGTCGAGGCGCTGGCCTTGCCGCTCATCGGCGTGAAATTGAATGTGGCGATCATCGGCCCGGGATTGCCGTCGGCGATGATATGCACCGATTTGATGTAATCATCCTTGGTCATCGGGCTGTCCACCGAAAAGCCGACCGGCACCGTATTGCCGTTCTCGGCGATTTCCGGCACGTCCAGCTTAACCCCGCCATCGGCGGCGCTCTTGCCGCCCATGATCTTCTTCATGATCTCGTCCGCCAGCGGGCTGGCCTGGACCGGCAGACCATAAGCCGCGGCCGCCACGGCAACCGAGCCGCCAAACGCCAGGCCGAGCGCGGTGCGCCGGCTGATTTCATGCGTGCTAGATAAACGTTTGCTCATTACGTTCATGTCTCCTGATTTGAATGTCTCTGATCTGACAAGGCCGATACGGACCTGCCTAGCCCTCTTTCAAGGTCAGCAGGAAGGCGAGGACATCCTCCACTTCCTGTGCCGTCAAAATGGTTTTTCCCTGCCATTTCTTCTGCACCCGGTGCAGGCCCTCGATCCGGTACATGGCCGGCATGATGGTGTCCGGGAAATATTTCTTCTGATCCACGATCATCATACGCAGCTGGCCCGGCTCGTAGCGGTCCGCCACCCCATCGAGGGTCGGCGCGACATCGCCGTGATAGGGCACATCCTTCAGGGCGGTGACCTTGTGACAGGCCATGCAGTTCCCCTTCTTGCGGTTGATGACGACTTTCCTGCCGGCCGCCGCATCGCCCGGCTTGCCGGTCAGGGATTTTTCAATCACCGGGGTGTCACCACCGCTGATTTCGAACTTGACCATGTCCGCGGCCTTGACCGGCAGGGCCAGGGCGGCAAAGCCAAGGGCAAGCCCCGTGAACAGGCGCATCGAGGCCGTGCGCTCTTTTTTTATCGCTGTGGGCAATGTTTCCTCCATCCCCGTGTGAGCCAATGTCCGCAAGGCACAGTTCAATGGCGGTTCCCTTTTCTTGAGAACCTCACCAAAGGCACCTTGAGGCTTCGATTCCTTAATTACCGGAATTTTTTGTGATTTATGCCGGTACAAAATAATATATCCCATAGTCCTTGGATGTATGCAAGAGAATTTATACGCGAATGTTTTGTGGTTTGCTCGACATAAATCTATTGCCTGTATAAATATCTTCAGCACATTTTTATAAAATAATTATTTTCCATATATATATTACAACGTGCTCATATTACCTGCTCTGGATTATGCAGGAAATAGATCAGACAGATATATTATAATATTCTAATGTGTTTGACTTGTGCATAATTCCTCAATAATAACTGTAAAAAACACCGGGGGGAAACACCGGGAGGGCATAGAGCAGACAACAGGCCGGGGAGTGGCGTATGCGGGTGTTTGGGGTGACCATTATATGGAAATGGGTGTTCATTGCGGGGGGGTTATTTGCGGCGGGGATTGTTTTTGCAGGGATTTTCAATACCGGCCTCGCCTATACCAATGAAATGGAATTTTGCACCTCCTGCCATTCCATGAAGGTCAATCTGGAGGAATACAAGGAAACGCCCCATTACAAGAGCGCCTCGGGCGTGCGCGCCACCTGCTCCGATTGCCATGTGCCCAAGGCCTTCGTGCCCAAAATGGTCGCCAAGGTGCTGGCCTACAAAGATGTGCTGCACGAAATTCTCGGCACCATCGACACCAAGGAAAAATACGAGGCCCATCGCTGGGATATGGCCAGCCGGGTCTGGGCCAAGATGAAGGCCACCGATTCGCGCGAATGCCGCTCCTGCCACAACTGGGACGCCATGGATCTGAGCGAACAGGAACGCGTGGCCCGCAAGCGCCATGGCCGCGCCCAGGACGACGGCGACACCTGCATCGACTGCCATAAGGGCATTGCCCATGAAGAACCCGACGAGCCTGAAGAAGAGGACAAGGGGTAAGTGCGGGCAATGATGGCAGCAATGAAACAGCAAAAATTCATGCAACGGCTGGCGGCCGGCCTGATCCTGGCGATGTGCCTGGCCGTCTCTCCGCGCCCGGCCACCGCCGCCGGCAGCCCTGAGCTGAATTCCGAACTCAGGATCGCCGCCACCCTCGGCGATATCGATCTGATGAAGGACCTGCTGAAGAAGGGCGCCGATGTGAACGCGGCCAATAAATTCGGCAAATCCGCCCTGATGATGGCGATTGAAAACGACAATTACGCCGCCGCGGCGATTCTGATCAGCCGCGGCGCCAATGTCTCGGCCAAGACCGTCGCCGGCTGCACGCCGCTCACCTTCGCCTCCGAGCGCGGCAATTACGGCCTGACCGCGATGCTGCTCGAGCGCGGCGCTGAGACCACCGCCAAAACCCGTGCCGGCTGGAATGCGCTGATGATCGCCGCCCGCTATGGCCAGAACGAAATCGTCAGGCAACTGGTCTATAAAAAATCCAATCTCGAGGACACCGACCGCAAGGGCCATACCGCGCTGATGATGGCGGCCATGAAGGGTTTTCCCCCGGCGGTCGAAACCCTGGCCAAGGCGGGCGCCAATCTGGAGGCGCGCGATAAAAACGGCGACACCGCGCTGATTCTGGCGGCGGCCGAGGGCTATGTGCCGGCAATGGAGGTGCTGCTCAATGCCGGGGCTGATGTCAACGCCGCCGATGTGGACGGCTCGACCGCCCTGCATGTCGCTGCCGGCGAGAAACGCGCCGGCGCGGTGCGCATCCTGCTGAAATACAAAGCCGATATCAACCGCCAGGACACCGCCGGCGCCACTGCGCTGATGGAGGCCGTGGCCAGCCGTGACCTCGACGTGGTCAGGCTTCTGATGGCCGCCGGGGCCGACCCCACACTGATCGACGGCGATGGCAAAACCGCTATGGACATTGCCAAACGCCGCAAGGACACAGAGATTTTAACCGCCCTGAATTCAGGCGCGAAACAATAAGGGAGGCATATTATCACCCCACACCGGCAGACCGGTCCACGGTGGACGCCTGATCAGGCGATCGGACCTCAATCTGACGGCAACGGGTACGAACACATTTTCGATCACCAGTTTTTTAGACGATCATCACGCGTTTTCATGCAACCTGGAGGGAGACATCACTCATGAAAATATCAACCATCACCCAGAGCTTTCTTATCGGGGCCATGGCCATCGGCATTTCCGCCGGCGCCAGCGCTGCCGACAAGAAACTGCTAGAGGGCGCCAGCGCCGACATGCTGGCCAATACCTGCGCCGGCTGCCACGGCACCGACGGCGCCAGCGCCGGCCCGGGCTCGCCCAATATTTCCGGCCTTTCGGTGGATTACTTCATCGAAACCATGCAGGGCTTCAAGGACGGCTCGATCCCGTCCACCATCATGACCCGCATCGCCAAAGGCTATAGCGATGCCGAGTTCAAGACCCTGGCCATGCATTTCGGCAAGCTGAAATTCGTCAAGGCCAAAGGCCAGGCATTTGACGCGGAACTGGCCAAGGACGGCGCCAAGATCCACGACAAATATTGCGAGAAGTGCCACGCCGATGGCGGCACCAACAAGGATGACGATTCAGGCGTGCTGGCCGGGCAGTGGACCCCATATCTGAAATGGACCCTGGCGGACTATATCAACTTCGTCAATGACGCCGAGGGCGATAAGCGCGAGCCGACCAAGAAGATGCGGAAACGGCTGAAAAAGATGCTTGAAGACAAGGGCGAAGCCGGCGTGACCGCATTGCTCAACTACTATGCCAGCCAGCAATAAGCCATCAGAGGGAAACGGATATATGACCATGAAAGTCAATCGTAGAAAATTTGTTCAGGGCGTTGGCGCCGCAACCGCCGCCGGCGCTATCGGTGTGCCCTATGCGGCCATTGGCGCCGCCAAAAAGGTGATCGTCGTCGGCGGCGGCACCGGCGGCGCAACCGCAGCCAAATATCTCCGCCGCGCCGATCCTGGCATCGAAGTGACGCTGATCGAGCCGAACAAGACCTATTACACCTGTTATCTGAGCAATCCGATGATTCTGGGTGCCGGCAAGGACATTGCCGAAATCGGTTTCGGTTATGACGGCCTCGCCAAGCACGGCGTCAAGGTGGTGCATGACATGGTGACGGGCATCGATGCCGCCAAGAAGACGGTGACCACCGCCGGCGGCCAGACCCTGAATTATGACCGCTGCATCGTGGCGCCGGGCATCGATTTCCGCTGGGACACCATTGACGGCTATGACGCCGCCGTGGCCGAAAAGATCCCCCATGCCTGGAAGGCCGGACCGCAGACCGCGATGCTGCGCAAGCAGCTCGAGGCCATGCAGGATGGCGGCACCGTGGTGATCGCGCCGCCGCCCAACCCGTTCCGCTGCCCGCCCGGGCCGTATGAGCGGGCCAGCCAGATCGCCCATTATCTGAAGAACAACAAGCCGAAATCCAAGATCGTCATCCTGGATCCGAAGCCGAAATTCTCCAAACAGGGCCTGTTCATCCAGGGTTGGAAGGACCTCTATGGCTATGGCACCGATAACAGCATGATCGAATGGCGCGGCACCCCGAAGGGGGCGACCGACAATGTGCTCGGCGGTGTGGATGCGGCCAGTATGACCGTGAAGACCGAGTTTGAGGACGTGAAGGCCGATGTGCTGAACATCATCCCGGCCCAGAAGGCCGGCAAGATAGCCTTTGCCGCCGGCCTGACCAACAAGTCCGGCTGGTGCCCGATCAATCTGAAGACCTTCGAGTCGACGATTCATCCGGGCATCCACGTCCTCGGCGACGCCTCGATTGCCAAGGGCATGCCCAAATCCGGCTATTCCGCCAATTCCCAGGCCAAGGTCTGCGCCATGGCGGTCGCCGCCCTGCTCAGCGGCAAGGATGCGCCGGTGCCCTCTTATGTCAACACCTGCTATTCCATCGTCGGTGAGGACTATGGCATCTCGGTGGCCGCCGTGTATCGGCTGGCCGAAGACGGCTCCAAGATCACCAGCGTGTCCGGCGGTCTGACCTCGGTCAAGGCCTCGGCCGAGACCCGCAAGCGCGAAGCGGTCTATGCCTATAGCTGGTACAAGAACATCACCGCCGATATTTTCGGCTAAGCTTCCTGTTCAGGAGCAAGCAAATAATGAGCGGGGCGTTATGCGCCCCGCTTTTCTTTTGCCGCGTTTCGGGATACCAATCTCAAAAGCGCGCTGCGCATTGGGGAGATGTTGTGTTGAAAGGGTTCGGAAATTTGGCCGCCCATTGGCGGATTAGCGGGCTCGGCCATTGGCTTTGTGCCGCCTTGCTGCTCGCCGCCGGCCCGGCATCCGGCGCCGAGGCCATGAGCCCGCATCAGCTCGAGGAAGGCCGCTATCTGGCCTCTTTGTGCACCACCTGCCACCAGCCTGATCGGAAAACCCGCGGCATTCCCCGCATCACCGGCTATTCCAGCAAGGAAATGCTGGAGATGATGATGGAATATCGCGGCGGCGAGGTGCATCACGGCGCCATGGAAAATATCGCCCAAAGCCTGAACGATGCCGAATTGCGCGTTCTGGCCGATTATCTGGCCCTGACCTTTCCGCCCGCCCCCCGCAAAACGGAGACCGGCAAATGAAACCCGTCACCCGGCGCAAATTCGGCCAACTGACCCTCGGCGCCGCCGCGGCCGCCGCGCTCGCCCCGGCCTCTGCCGGCGCCGCCGCCGCCCGCGTCGTGATCATCGGCGGCGGCGCCGGCGGCGCCACCGCCGCCCGCTACCTCAAGCGCGACACCCCCGGTCTCGACGTCACCCTGATCGAGCCCAAGCGGATTTTCACCACCTGTTTTTATTCCAATCTCTATCTCGGCGGCCTGACCGATTTTGACACCATCAGCCATGATTACACCCGCCTGCGGGACCTATATGGCGTGCGCATGGTGCACGAGCCGGCCACGGAGATCGACCCGGTGGCCCGCAAGGTCAAAACCGCCGGCGGGCGCGAATTCGCCTATGACCGGCTGATCCTGTCGCCGGGGATCGATTTCGACACCGATGCCATCGAAGGCTATGGCCCCGAGGCGCAGCAGGTCATGCCCCATGCCTATCGCGGCGGCACCGATCTGAAGCGGCTGCGCGCCCAGGTCGAGGCCCTGGAGGACGGCGCCAATTTCGTTCTGGTGCCGCCGCCCGCGCCCTATCGCTGCCCGCCCGCCCCCTATGAGCGCATATCGATGCTGGCCTGGCTGATGCAAAACCGGGGCAAGACCATCAATTTCACCATCGTGGATGTGAAGAACAGCTTCTCCAAGCAGGATCTGTTTCTGGAAGGCTGGGCGAAGCATTATCCGGACCAGTTCGAATGGCTGCCGCTCGACATTACCGGCGGGGTTCGGGCCGTGCGCCCTCAATCGATGGAAATCGTCACCGAGGACGAGGTCTTCAAGGCCGATGCCGCCAATATCATTCCGCCGCAAAAGGCCGGTCTGATCGCCCACCGCGCCGGTCTGACCGATGCGAGCGGCTGGTGTCCGGTGCGCCCGGCCGATATGCGCTCGGCCCTGGCTGAAGATATTCATGTCATCGGCGATGCCGCCCAGGCCGCCGAAATGCCCAAATCGGCCGTGGCCGCCAACAGCCAGGCCAAGGCGGTGGCCATGATCATCCGCGCCGAGCTAACCGGCGCGCCCCGTTTCACGCCCAAATACCGCAATGCCTGCTGGAGCATGATCGCCGCAGGCGACGCCATTGCCCTCGGCGCCAGCTACAAACCGGGCGAGGACCGCATTGTCACCACCGGTGTTTACAGCTCCCGCACCCAGGAAGCGCCCAAGATCCGCCGCGCCGGCGCCCGCGAGGTCGAAGGCTGGTATAGCGGCATTTCCCGCGATATTTTCGGTTAGAAAGCAGCGGCAATTGTCAGGCCGAAGCGAAGGGGGCGATCAGGAGCCCGATTTCGGCAGCTTTTCCAGCAGATTGTCGAGCATGGCCCAGAAGAACTCATCGCCCATATAGCCGCGAATCCGCCCGACTTCCTTGCCATGGTCCATCAGCACGAAGGTCGGCGTGTGGATGATCGGCCTCTCGAGGCCGGACACGCCTTTTTGTTTGGCTATGGTGACCCTGCGCAGCGGCGCCCGTGCCCCTTCCGTGGTTTTGGGATAGATCGGCCCGAGATCATGGTTCCACATTCTGCAATAGGTGCAGCCGGGGGCCTCGAACATCACCAGTTCCGCCGCGCCGAGCGGCGGCGGCGCGAACAGGGCCGGCAAAGCCAGCGCCATCGCCATCATCACTGTCGCAAACCGGATTCGCATATCAGCACCTGTTCGAATAGAGCCCATCATGTGATCATACACATTTGAGGTTTCTAATATATTCAGCGGCAAGCAAATAACACCAGACACAGTGTCGCATAGGCGAGCAGAGACAACATCCATTAAATTATTGTTAATTCTGGATTATTACTTGCCCGAGACGGGCTTTTTCTCCAGCCTGGCCAACAGATCATTCACTATCGGATAGAAGAAGTCGGCGCCTGGATAACCGGTGATCCGCCCCACTTCGCGTTTTGCTTCCAGCAGAACGAAAGTGGGCGTGAAGGTAATGCCCCGCGCCAGCGCCGTGATGGTTCGGGCTTTGGATATATCCACCCGCCTGAGCGGCGCCGCCCTCGCCTCGTCGGTCAAATGATAGCTACCGCCGATATCCTGCTCCCATTTCGCGCACCATCCGCAATGCTCGGCGGTGAACATCACCAGCTCCGCCGCCGCCCCCGGCCCGGCGGCCAGCAGCACCAGCCCCAGCACCGCCGCCGGCAGGCCGCGCCGCGCGGGGGCCGCAACCGCCATGGCAACCCGGCCCCGCAGGCGGCGAAAATTGAATTTGTCCTGCCAAAGCGATCTCATCTCGCCCCTCATGACTTGTTTTTCCCCGGCGGCACAGGCCCGCCTTCACCGGCGCCCGCGCCCTTGCGCCTCTTATATCCCGGATCGGCGCCCCCCGCAGCGACATATCACCAGATTGTGATTAACTCACTGCTCGGCGCCGCAAAACCTGCTTGTGACATCATGTCTCTGCGGCTTGATGATCAATTGCCGTCGCCGGGGCCCGGCTTATAGAATCGCACACGAGACCGATTTATTTATGGGATTGAAGATGACAGCAATAATTGACGCCGATACTCATGGCACCGAAAAACCACCCCGGCTTGCCCGTTTGCCCTTCAGCATTTTTGCCGTAATCATGGGCCTGGCCGGCCTCACCATCGCCACGGAGAAGATGGAGCAGCATCTGCATTCCTCGCATATGCTCAGCCATGCGATGACGGCGCTGGTGGTGTTCCTGTTCGCAGGGCTCGCCCTGCTGCAATTATTGCGCCTTGCCCGCCACCCCCAGGCGATTCGGGCCGAATGGAGCCATCCGGTGCGGATCAGTTTCTTCCCGGCGGCGGCGATCGGCCTGCTGCTGCTGTCCGTCGCCCTCATCCCGCATCATCCGAACCTGTCCTTCGTGTTCTGGGCCACCGGCGCCGTGTTGCAGTTCATCCTGGCCTTCATGGTCATCAACACCTGGATCAACGCCACCCATTTCGAGCCCCATCACGTCAATCCGGCCTGGTTCATCCCCGCCGTCGGCAATGTCATCGTGCCGGTAGCCGGTGTGACCCATGGCTATGTGGAGGTGTCGTGGTTCTTTTTCGCCTTTGGCATGATCTTCTGGATCGTGCTGCTGGCCATTGTCATGAACCGGCTGTTCTTTCACCACCCGCTGCATGAGCATATGGTGCCGACCCTGTGCATCCTGATCGCCCCGCCCGCCGCCGGCTTTCTGGCCTATTTCAAGCTCATCGGCCAGGTCGATGCCTTTGCGCATTTTCTTTATTATGCGGCCCTGGTGTTCAGCATTATTGTCGCCCTGCAGATCGGGACGTTCCGCCGCCTGAAATTCACCCTGTCCTGGTGGGCCTATTCCTTCCCGCTGGCCGCCGTCACCATCGCCACCCTCGTGATGGCCGAACATGCCGAAAACAGCCTGCTGAACATGCTGTCCCTGGGGCTTTATGCGCTGGCGCTGCTGGTGATTTCAGGACTGACTGTGCGCACCATCCTCGGCTTTGTCCGGGATGATATATAAGGCAGGCGCCGGCCGCGCGGCCGGCGCGGCCCGCAATCCGCCGCAATTAAGATGGGTGAGAGGAAATGCGAAAGGCTTCAGCGCTCGCAATAAAGCTCATAGAGCACTTCGATAATCGCCCGGATGCGCCAGTCGTCGATATCATAGAAAATCTGCTGGCCTTCGCGGCGCGTCTTCACCACCCGCTGCTTGCGCAATTTGGCCAGATGCTGGGACAGGGCCGACTGGCTGAGGCCGACAACCGATTCAAGCTCGCCCACCGGCTGCTCGTTCTGGTTAAGATGACACAGCACCATCAGCCGGGTTTCATTGCCCAGAAGCTTCAGCAATTCCGCCGCTTCATGGGCCGATTCCTGCATGATGGCCGGATCGATAACCGATTGGTCGCTTTCGTCGGTATGGATAATGTCGCTCATGTTATGTTCCGGTCTGTCTGGGCTCTCAGGCCCCATGCCCGAATTTCCGCCCCGTCAGGAAACCTGATGCTCACTTATGTCTCAGCCGAATGCCTTGCCCGGCGTGACGCCCAGCTTTTTCAGAATGATGGCCAGCGGGCAGAAACCGGTGAACGAAGCCTGAAACAGATTCAGGCCGACAAAGGCGGTGAAATACAGCCAGTAAGGAGAATGATAGTGGCCAAGCGCCAGGGACAGCAGAATGAAAATCCCTGCAAACATCATCACCATGCGATCAATGGACATCCGGTTTCTCCTTCTTGTTTTGAGATCCTCACACTTTGTATTAGATATTGCTAAAATAGGGAAGCGGCTTATATGCCTTTTCGGCGTGTTTTTCGCACAAAATAGGGCGAATTTGCGGTTGCGGGCCTGGATAGACCACCTAAACTGCCAAACCATGTGAATTCCATCCTGACCCAGATGTTAAGGAACTGAATGATGACACGGATATTCGGACCGGCCGTGGCGGCCGCCCTGATCTGCCTCCTGGCAGGACCTTCGCTGCCGGCCCGGGCCGGGGACGAGCCTGCCTTTACGGTCAAGCCGAGACTGATCGACGACCGCAAGGCGGTGTTCGCCACGGTTGAGAGCAGCGACACCATCGCCGCGCGCTCGCGTATCGGCGGCACCATCACCACGCTGAACATTGACGAGGGCAGCAAGGTCGCCAAGGGCGATGTCATCGCCATCGTCAAGGACGACAAGCTGACCCTGAAACTGAAAGCGCTCGATGCCAGCCTGAAGGCGCTGGTGGCGCAATTGCAGCAGGCCGCGATCGATCTGCGGCGGCAGAAGGAGCTGATCAGCCGCGGCACCAGCACCCAGTCGCGGCTCGACAACGCCCAGACCGCTTATGATGTGGCCGAAAACCGGCTCAAATCGGCCCAGGCCGAGCGCTCGGTCACCGCCGAGCAATTGGAGGAGGGCAAGGTATTCGCCCCCACCTCCGGCCGGGTACTCAGCGTGGCGGTGACCACCGGCGCCGTCACCCTGCCCGGCGAGAGCCTGGCCCAGGTGGCCGCCGAAAGCTATATCCTGCGGCTCGAACTGCCCGAGCGCCATGCCCGTTTCATCAATAAGGGCGATCAGGTGCTGGTCGGCGCCCGCGGTCTTGCCCCCACCTCCGAGGTGATCGGCACCGGCACCATCGCCCAGGTCTATCCGAAATTGCAGCAGGGCCGGGTCATCGCCGATGTCGCCGCCGAGGGGCTGGGAGATTATTTTGTCGGCGAGCGCATTCGGGTCTGGGTCTCTGCCGGCAAGCGCGCCACCTTCGCCATTCCCGTCTCCTTCACCTTCAAGCGCTATGGGCTCGACTATGTGCGCCTGCAGCGCGAGAACGCCAAGCCCCTGGAAATCGTCGTGCAGCTCGGCCTGCCCATCGCCGGCAATGATTCACCGCGGCTTGTCGAGGTGCTTGCCGGCCTGAAAGCCGGCGATCGTCTGGTGAAGCCATGAAACTGGGCCTGTCCGGGAATCTGACCCGAAGCTTTATCGACTCGCCGCTCACGCCGCTGCTGCTTCTGGCCGCGCTGGCGCTCGGGCTGGTGGCGCTCGCCTCCCTGCCGCGCGAAGAGGAACCGCAAATCAGCGTGCCGCTGGTGGACATTCATGTGAAGGCCAATGGCCTCAAGGCCCCGGATGCGGTCAAGCTGGTCACCGAACCCCTGGAGACCATCATCAAGGGCATTGCCGGGGTCGAGCATGTCTACAGCCAGACCTCGGACGACCAGGCCCTGGTGACCGCTCGCTTCTATGTCGGCACCGACGCCGATGACGCCATGCTGCGCGTGCATGACAAGGTGCGCGCCAATCTGGACCGGATTCCGATCGGCATCCCCGAACCGCTGATCGTCGGGCGCGGCATCGACGATGTGGCCATTGTCGTGCTGACCCTGTCGCCCAAGCCCGAAAACGCCGCCCATTGGAACGACAACAGCCTGCACCAGATCGCCAATGATCTGCTGGTGGAAATCACCAAGCTGCAGGATGTGGGCCTGTCCTATATTGTCGGCGGGCGCCCGGACCAGATCCGTGTCGAGCCCGATCCGGAAAAGCTCGCCCTCTATGGCATTACCCTGCAGCAACTGATCGGCAAGGTGAAGGAGGCCAACCGCTCCTTTGTCGCCGGCCATATCCGCAACAAGAACCGCTCGCTGGCGGTGATCGCCGGCCAGACATTGCGCGGCGTGCCGGATATCGGCCTGCTGCTGCTCACCGCCCGCGACGGCCGCCCGGTCTATGTGCGCGACGTGGCCAAGATCGTGGTCGGCGCCAAGCCGATGGAGCATCGCAGCTGGCACATGGCCCGCAGCAAGGACGGCACCATGATCAAGGTGCCGGCGGTTTCGGTGGCCATCGCCAAGCGGGCCGGCGCCAATGCGGTGCTGATTTCCGAAGAGATCGTCGAGCGGCTGGAATTGCTGCGCAACCGGCTGGTACCGGAATCGCTGAATGTCACCGTCACCCGCAATTACGGCGAAACAGCGGATGAAAAAGCCAACGAGCTGCTGTTCCATCTCGGCCTTGCCACCATTTCCATCGTGCTGCTGGTGGTCATGGTGATCGGCTGGCGCGAAGGTATCGTGGTGTTCGTGGTGATCCCGACCACCATCCTGCTGACCCTGTTCGCCTCCTATATTCTCGGCTACACCATCAACCGGGTCAGCCTGTTCGCGCTCATCTTCTCGATCGGTATTCTGGTCGACGATGCCATTGTGGTGATCGAGAACATCGCCCGCCACTGGGCCATGAATGACGGGCGCGGCCGCCGCGAGGCGGCGATTGAGGCGGTGGCCGAGGTCGGCAATCCGACCGTCATCGCCACCATGACCGTGGTCGCGGCCCTGCTGCCCATGCTGTTCGTCAGCGGCCTGATGGGGCCCTATATGAGCCCGATCCCGGTCAATGCCTCGGCCGCCATGGTGTTTTCCTTCTTCGTCGCGGTGATGCTGACCCCCTGGCTGATGCTGAAAATCAGTGGCCGGGCGTCCCATGACCATGGCGGGCATGACGATGCCGGCGGCGGCTTCCTGGGCCGCGCCTATCGCAAGGTGGCGCAACCGCTACTGAAGACCCGTCGTCGTAGCTGGATCTTCCTTACCCTTGTCGGCATCGCCACCCTCGGCTCCATGGTGCTGTTCGCCACCCGCCATGTCACGGTCAAGCTGCTGCCCTTCGACAACAAGTCCGAATTGCAGGTGGTGCTGGACCTGCCGGAAGGCTCGGCCCTGGAAGATACCGACCGGGTGCTGCAAATCGCCGCCCTGCGCATTGCCGACATTCCGGAGCTGGAATCGATTCAGTCCTATGCCGGCACCGCCTCGCCGTTCAATTTCAACGGGCTGGTGCGCCATTATTATCTGCGCGCCTTGCCCGAACTCGGCGATCTGCAGGTCAATCTCAGCCCCAAGAATGAACGCAGCCGCACCAGCCATCAGATCGCGCTTCAAATCCGCGAGCGCCTGAAGGACATCGAGCTGCCCGAGGATGCCTCGCTGAAAGTGGTGGAAGTGCCCCCCGGGCCGCCGGTGATTGCCACCCTGCTGGCGGAGGTTTATGGCCCGGACGGCGACACCCGCCGCCTCGTCTCGCGCCAGCTCGAGGAGATATTCAAATCGGTGCCGTTCATTGTCGATGTGGACAACAGCTTCGGCACGCCGCCCCTGCGCCTGCGCATCTCCATCGACCAGGACAATCTCGAGTTTCACAATGTGGAACAGGGCGATGTCTATGACGCCATCAACGCCTATCTGTCCGGCGTACCGATCGGTTATTCCCATCGCGGCGGCGGCCGCCATCCGATCGAAATCTCCATTCAACTGCCGAAAAAGGCGCTGGGCATATCGGAGCGGGCCCTGGCCACGCCGATCCCGGCCAATGCCTTGCCCGGCAACCGGTCCATTGTGGAAATGGGCGACGTGATCAGCCTCAGCGAAGAGCGGGCCTCCTTCCCGATCTTCCGCCATAACGGCCGCCCGGCCGAAATGGTGTTCGGCGAACTGGCCGGGGAGTACGAGGCGCCGATCTATGGCATGCTGGCGGTGCAGGACGCCATCGACAAGCATGACTGGGGCGGCCTGCCCAAGCCGAAGATCGCCTATCACGGCCAGCCCTTCGACGAATCCGCCTCGACCCTGCTATGGGACGGGGAATGGGAGGTGACCTATGTCACGTTCCGCGACATGGGCGCGGCCTTCGCCATTGCCCTGCTCGGCATTTATTTTCTGGTGGTCGGCCAGTTCAAATCCTTCAAGCTGCCGCTGGTGATTCTGACCCCGGTGCCGCTCACCCTGATTGGCATCATGCTCGGGCACTGGCTGTTCGGCGCGCCCTTCACCGCAACCTCGATGATCGGCTTCATCGCTCTTGCGGGCATCATCGTGCGCAACTCGATCCTGCTGGTGGATTTCATCCGCAACGCCGATTGCGAGAACTGCCCCTTGCGCGAGGTGCTGCTTGACGCCGGCGCGGTGCGCTTCAAGCCGATCCTGCTGACCGCCATCGCGGCGATGATCGGCGCGGCGGTGATTCTGGCCGACCCGATCTTCCAGGGGCTGGCCATCTCGCTGCTGTTCGGCCTGGCGTCCTCGACCCTGCTCACGGTGCTGGTGATCCCGGCGATCTATATCGCCCTGCGCGATGACGGCAAGCCCTATCCGCCGCTGCCGGAGACGCCGGAAGACGAAACCTCGCCGCCGCAGGCCCCGACCGACGCCGGAACCGCCCCGGCTTAGGAGCGGAACCGGCAGAAACATACGACTAGGACCGCTGCACCGCCCGACCACCTTGAGACACACTCCCTGGGTGGCCGGGCGTACTCCGGGTGCATTGGTGCGAGGCAAACAAACCCCGCTCACCCTCCCCACTGCCCTTTAGTCACACTCCCTGAGGGCGGTGGGGAGGGGGAGCGGGGTGGGCAGGACCGGATGAAAACTTAAGCTAGGACCGCTGCCCCGCCCGACCACCTTGAGGCACACTCCCTGGGTGGCCGGGCGGGGGAGCGGGCCGGTGCCGATTATCACTGAAAACGCTCCCCCGCTCAGGGACAAAT
>PKTQ01000405.1 GCA_002869085.1 Hyphomicrobiales bacterium
CTCGCCGCGATCATCGGTGACCGCCACGCGGGTGCCGTCGCCGGCATGCAGGGCATAGAGCGTGGACTGACCGAGTTCGACGCCCAGATTCTGCGCCAATTCAAGCGCCTCTTCACGCGGCAATTCGGTAATATAGGCAAGCTCATGGCCGCCCAGAGCCGCAAAATCGTGCTCGCTCATATGTGATATCATGTTCTTTACCATTGCCATGCCCTTTACCTGATACTCATGACTTGCCGCGCGTTTCACGCAGGAGGGGCTGAAACTGAAACTGGCCAGATTAGCACCTTTGGTTAATATGGGGTGCACAGGCACAATATCAATGCATCACCCCGAGGAGCATGAATGGCGACCCCTTCACAACCGATCACAGCCCTGGCAGCCACCGGGCTGGCCGTGCTGATGCTGGCATTTTCTCCGGCGGGCGAGGCCAGCGCCAAACCGAGCCTGACCCGTCAGTTCCGGGCCTGGATCGACAAGGAGATCGTCCCCAAGGCGCGCCGCCGCGGCATTTCAAAACGGGTGCTGAAAGCCAGCCTTGGCGGCCTGACGCCGGACCTTTCCCTGCCGGACCTGCAGCAGCCCGGCACAAAGCCCGGTCGGCGCAAAGACTATTCCCAAAGCGAATTTGCCAATCCGGCGCGCTATTTCAAGGAAGGCGGCCTCAACACCTATGTGAAGATGGGCCGCCAGCGGCTGAAAAAATGGGCCGGCGAGCTGGACCGGATCGAGCGGCGCTATGGGGTGTCAAAGCGGATCCTGGTGGCGATCTGGGCGCGCGAAAGCGGCTTCGGCCGCGCCGCCATCCCGCATAATGCGTTTCGCATCCTGGCCACCCAGGCCTTTATGGGGCACCGCAAGGCGATGTTCGTGGGCGAGCTGCTGGCGGCGCTGGAGATCGTCCAGCGCGGCGATATCGGCGCGGACCGGATGAAAAGCTCCTGGGCCGGCGCGCTGGGCCAACCGCAATTCATGCCGTCCAAATTCCTGAAATATGCGGTCGATTTCGACGGGGACGGCAGGCGGGACATCTGGAACTCGGTGCCGGACACGCTGGCCTCGATCGCCCATTTTCTCAAACAGCATGGCTGGGACGGCAGCCGCGACTGGGGCTTTGAGGCCGAGGTGCCGCGCAGGGTCTCCTGCGCCCTTGAAGGCCCGGAGCAGGGCCGCAAGGTCAGGGACTGGGCAAAGCGCGGCGTCACCCGGGTGGCGGGGCGCGAATTTCCCGCCGCCGAGCTTGCGAAGACCGGATATCTGATGATGCCGGTCGGACGCTATGGCCCGGCTTTCATCGCCACCGACAATTTCTATGTCATCAAGTCCTATAATGAATCCGATGCCTATGCGCTCTATATCGGCCATCTGGCCGACCGCTTGGGGCGCAACCGCCCCTTCGTGGCCAGCTGGCGAGGGCTCGATCATTTCTCGCGCGGGGCGGTGCAGCGCATGCAGGAGCGGCTGATCCGCCAGGGTTATGATGTGGGCGGCGCCGACGGGCTGGTTGGCTTCAAGACCCGGACGGCCATCGGCCTGTGGCAGGAGAAGCACGGCATGAGGCCGACCTGTTTTCCGAATGCGAAACTTTTAAAGGCCGTGCGCTGAGCCGCCAGCGGCACCGGAGCACGGGCGGTATCGGCAGGTTACCCTTGAGCTATTTCGGGCGAGATATTCATTAGATTTTGCTTATATTTTAGTGTTACCATCGCCCCCCCGATGTCAGCAACAGCCCCGGAATCGATGATGAAACAGGCCGCCAGGAAAATCGTCACCCCCCGCCCGAAAATGTCCCTTGCCATTCCCGACGGCATGGCGCCGGTGGAGTTTTTCAATTCTCCCGCCAATCTGAAGAACCTCGCCACCGAGAACGGTCTGTTCCGCACGCCGGAAAACCTCCTGATGTACCGCAAGCTGATCGGCCACAGCACCGAGTTCGACACGTCGGTGATTCTGGATACCTCGCGGCGCATTCTCGACCCGCTCGGCCGGCCGGTGCGGCGCGACCAGATGAACCGGCGCCAGAAGAAAGTATGGTCGCAAATGACTCAGATTCTGTGCGATTACATGCTGGAAACCTATCCGGACCCGGTGGCGCATCTGGTGCTGTGCGGCGAGGCCTCGCTGGATTCGACCTGGCCGCTCAACAAGCCGGGCGTGCCGAGCATCCGCATGATCCACAACCATTTCATGGTGTTTCCGATGCAGGATCTGCAGGCCGCCGAGGCGGCCAATCCGGCCGATCCCAATCTGACCGACAGCGGGCACAACACCTTGTTCCTGCGCCATCTGAACGAGGTGTACCGGGAATTTCTGGATGTGCTGGATCTGCAGATTCTGAGCATGCTGGACGCGGAGGACTGCGCGCTTGAACTGACCGGATATCCGCAAGGCCTGCCGGCCTGGGAGCTGAAGGGCGGCGCCGCCATGCTGAAGGATCAGTATTTCTGGTATGAATATGAGCAGATCCTGCTCGGTTTCCTCGATTTTTACCGCACCTTCTTCTCGCTGGTGGCTACGGGGGAGGAAAAAGTACCGGCAAACGCCAATTTCGCCTCGCAGATCGGCAATGTGCTGCTGGGCAGCAACCGCTTCGTGCGGGTGGCGCGGGACCTGCGCGAGCAGGTGATCCAGGACCCGGCCTTCGCCAATGAAATCCGCTGGCGCCCCGCCTATAAGCAGATTCTGTACCGGGACGAAAAGGGACGGCTGATCGTCACCATCTCGCAAAACTCAGTCGGCAATGCGATCACCGAATTGCTGGGCATCGTGGTCAACCGGGTCGAGGACCCCGACGCCTTCGCCAAGGTGGAGCCGGCGCTGGTCGGCCGGCTGCTGGAGGCGCGGGAGCGGCTGATGGCGGCCAATCTGGGCGAGCCCATTTCCGCCCCGAACTGGCCGGCGGGGGAATTTGTGGCATCTTGATCCTTCAGCCGATCCTACCCGCTTTTTAGTGATAATCGGTTCCAGCCCGCTCCCCCGCCCGGCCACCCAGGGAGAGCGGGCTGGAACCGATTATCAC
>PKTQ01000079.1 GCA_002869085.1 Hyphomicrobiales bacterium
ACCGGCGCGCCGATCGCCAGGGTCAGGCAATATTGCGCCGCCAGTTCCTCCACCTCGCGCGCCAATTCCAGCGCCGCGAAGGTCTTGCGGCCAATGGCGATCTGGCCATGATTGGCCAGCAGGCAGGCGCGATGCCCGCCCAGCGCCTGCAGGATAGAACGCGACAATTGCCTTGTGCCGAAAGTGGCGTAATCGGCCAGGGGAATCTCCCGCCCTCCGGCCGCCGCCACCATATAGTGGAAGGCCGGTATCGGCCGGCGGGCGCAGGCCAGCGCCGTGGCATGGCGCGAATGGCAGTGCACAATGCCGCCGGCCTGAGGGTGCGACTTGTAGATATCGAGATGGAACTGCCACTCGCTGGACGGCATGCGGTGGCCGTGAAACGCCCCGTCCATCCCGATCAGCACGATATCCTCCTCGGTCAGATCGTCGTAAAGCATGCCCGAGGGGGTGATCAGGAACCCGTCGCCATAGCGTTTGGACACATTGCCCGAACGCCCGGCTGACAGCCCCTCGCGATTCATCCGCTGTGCCGCCTCGATCAGGATTTCGCGTGCGTGTTGTTCACTATCCATCATGTCTGCCTCTCTTCCGGAAATAGCGACAGCAGCCCCTCATGGCTGGCCGCGCACACCCCGCGCTCGGTGATCAGCCCGCTCACCAGACGGGCCGGGGTGACATCAAACGCATCATTGCGCGCCGGCGATCCGGCCGGGGTCAGCCGCACGGTGGCGGTCGAGCCGTCCTCCAGCGCGCCGGGAATATGGGTGACTTCCGCCGCGTCGCGCTGTTCGATCGGGATGGTCATGCCGTCCATGCAGCTCCAGTCGATGGTCGGCGAGGGCAGCGCCACATAAAACGGCACCCCATTGTCCTTTGCCGCCAGCGCTTTGAGATAGGTGCCGATCTTGTTGGCCACATCGCCATTGGCCGCAGTGCGGTCGGTGCCGACAATGCACAGATCCACCAGCCCGCGCTGCATCAGATGCCCGCCCGCATTATCGACGATCACATGATGCGCCACCCCATGCTCGCCAAGCTCATAAGCGGTCAGCGACGCGCCCTGATTGCGCGGCCGGGTCTCATCCACCCACACATGCACGTCAATGCCGGCATTATGGGCATGATAAATCGGCGAGATCGCCGTGCCCCAGTCCACCGTCGCCAGCCAGCCGGCATTGCAATGGGTCAGGATGTTCACCGGTCCGCCATCTTTCCGCGCGGCGATCTCTTTGATCAGCTCCAGCCCGTGCACGCCGATCATCCGGCAGATTTCCACATCCTCATCGCAGATCGCCGCCGCTTCCGCAAAGGCCGCCCCGGCCCGCTCCGGCGGCGTGAGCTTGCGCAGCACCGCCTCCATATGCTGCAGCGCCCAGCGCAGATTGACCGCAGTGGGGCGCGTGGCCAGCAGCAGCGCGCTCGCCGCTTCGAGCCCCGCATCCGTAGCATCCCGCAGCATGGCCAGCGCCATGCCATAAGCGGCGGTGGCGCCGATCAGCGGCGCGCCGCGCACCTGCATGGCGCGGATCGCATGGGCCGCCTCTTCAGGCGTGGTCATGCGCACGATTTTGAACTGGTGCGGCAGCAGGGTCTGGTCGATGATCTCGGCCGAGCGCCCGTCCGCCCCCGCCCAGATGGTCCGATAAGCCTTGCCGTCAATCTTCATGCCTGTCTCCTAAGCAGTCTTTGCCACAGCCCCGGCTTCGGCGGCTCCGCGTGTGTCACCGGCGGCGCCATGCGGCTGAGCACCAGCCAGGGCAGCGACGGGCCGTCGCACGAGCAGCCGGTGCCCATCTTACGCGGATGGAAAATCTTGATAAAGCCGGGCGCCGCCGCATCGTCCACATAAACCACCCCGCAGCTATCGGCGGGCCGGAGCCGTTTCAGCTCCGCCTCGGTGTCATCGAGCATGGCCAGAAAAGCCGCCTCGGTCTCCGGTTCCGTGCATGGCGCCCCCTCCTGCCGGCGTACATACCAGCCACCGGGCCTCGCCCGCAGCGCCGCCCACAGGGCGTCGAACTGCCCCCAGCGCAACACGCCGGAAAAACTGCCCGCGAAGGCCTGTTGCCATGCATCATTCGGCATTCCGGTTCCCACTTTTCGTCGAAGTGCTCTATAGCCCCTCAAACGCCGTCAGCGCCGTCACGCTGACCCCCAATTCCTCCAGCCGCCTGCGCCCGCCAAGATCAGGCAGGTCCACCACGAAGGAGGCCGCCACGATATGCCCGCCCGAACGCTCGATCAGCCGCACTGCGGCAGCCGCGGTGCCGCCGGTGGCGATCAGGTCGTCGATCAGCAGCACATGGCTGCCCTTGGCGATCGAGTCGGTATGGATTTCCACCGTATCGGTGCCGTATTCCAGCTCATATTCCTCGCCGATGGTCTCCCAGGGCAGCTTGCCCTTTTTGCGGATCGGCACAAAGCCCTTGCCGAGCTGATGCGCCACCGCGCCGCCGAGGATAAAGCCGCGCGCCTCGATGCCGGCAATGAGATCGACCTTGTCGATCATGTGATTTTGCACCAGCGCGTCCACCGCCTTGCGAAAACCCTGCGCATCGCTGAGCAAAGTGGTGATATCCCGAAAGATCACACCCTTTTTCGGATAGTCCGGAATATTGCGAATATATTGTTTGAACGGCATTGGTCCCCCCGGGGATGGTCAGGTTTCAAGTCTTGGCCCTGCCGCGCAAGGGCGGCGGCAGCACCGCGTAATGGGATCAGCTCTTGCCGGCCACCGGGTTCAGCACCCGGCCGGCCACCGCGTCGAGCTTCGCGACCAGCGCCGGGTCATGGGCGCCGGGCTGAGTGATGATGGCATTGTCCAGCGCCCGGTCCGAACCGATCGGACAGGCCTCATGCTCATGCGGGAAGCTGCGCGCCAGCCGGTCAATCAGCCGCCCCGCCTTCTCCACATTCTCCATCAGCACCCGGATGATCTCCGGCACGTCCACCTCGCCGTGATCGTCATGCCAGCAATCGTAATCGGTGACCATGGCGATGCTGGCGTAACAGATCTCGGCTTCACGCGCGAGCTTGGCTTCGGGCATATTGGTCATGCCGATCACGTCGCAATTCCAGCTGCGATAGAGATTGGATTCGGCCAGGGTGGAGAATTGCGGCCCTTCCATGGCGAGGTAAGTGCCGCCCCGGCTATGGGGGATATTCACGGCCCGGGCCGCCGCCTCGACCTTATCCGCCAGCCCCGGGCTGATCGGATTGGCCAGCGACACATGCGCCACCAGCCCCTTGCCGAAAAAGCTTTTCTCGCGAGCGAAAGTGCGGTCGATGAACTGATCGACGATCACGAAGGTGCCGGGGCTAAGCTCTTCCTTGAACGAGCCGCAGGCCGACACCGACACGAGGTCAGTGACCCCGGCCCGCTTCATGGCGTCGATATTGGCCCGGTAATTGATATCGGTCGGCGACAGCCTGTGGCCGCGCCCGTGCCGGGGCAGAAACACCATCGGCAGGCCGTCCACATCCCCGAAGCGCAACTCGTCCGAGGGCTCGCCCCACGGGGTTTCGATCCGCTCCCAATGGCTGTTCTGCAGATGGGGGAAATCATACACCCCGCTGCCGCCTATGATCCCCAACACCGCTTTGGTCATAATCCCGTCCACCCGCTATTATCCCGCCGCCCGGCCTGGAAAAGCCCGGCATATGAATTGACTGTTTAGCGGATTTTGCCGGTGCCGTTAACGGCAAACCCGCACGCGGCGCAAAGAAAAAGGGGCCTCCATGCCGGAGACCCCTGATTCTTGGCTTTTGCAGCGATCATGGCCGGTAGCTCCGGCCGGCTGCAAAGGCGTTTTAGTGCTTCACCCCGTGCCACAGGCGCTTGGTGGTGAAATAGAGCATGCCGGACAGCAGCAGCACGAACAGGAACACCTGGAAGCCCAGACGCTTACGCTGCTCCAGGGTCGGCTCCGCCGTCCACATCAGGAAAGCGGTCACGTCCTTCGCCATCTGATCCACCGTCGCCTTGGTGCCGTCCTCATACTCCACAAGTTCATCGGACAGCGGCGGCGGCATGCCGATCTGGTTACCACCGAAATAGTGGTTGTAGCTCATGCCGTCGACCAGATGGAAGCCTTCCGGGGGCTCTTCCTCGTAACCGGTCAGCAGGGCATGCACATAGTCCGCGCCCGCCTCCTGATAGCCGGTGAAAAGGTCCAGGAACCATCCCGGGAAGCCGCGGTGATAGCCACGGGCCTTGGTAATGATCGACAAATCCGGCGGCAGTGCACCGTTATTGGCGGCGCGGGCGGCTTTGTCATTGGGATAGGTCGAAGGGAAATAATCCTTCAGCGTGCCCGGGCGATCATACATCTCGCCCTCATCGTCCGGCCCGTCCTTGATCTCATATTCCGCCGCCAGTTCCTTGACCACGTCCTCGCTGAGTTCGGGGCCACCGGGCTGGGACAGGGTGCGGAACGCAACCCGCTTCAGGCCATGGCAGGCCGAACACACTTCGCGATAGACCTGCAGGCCGCGCTTCAGCTGCGCCCGGTCGAAACGGCCGAACACACCGCCGAAGCTCCATTTCTGCATATGGGGCGTCGAAACGCCGCCGGTCGAGGCCATGGCCGGCTGGCTCAGCGCGCCGGCGGCCAGAACCGCCCCGGCAATGAGGCCGGCAGCCGCGATGCGTTTGGGGAAGGTCTTCATCAGTTTAGTCCTCATGATCATGTCCATACCCTCCTAGCTCTTGGCTTCGTCGGCATCACCCGACTTTTCCAGGACGGCATCCATGATGCTGGCCGGCCTGGGCCGGGGCACCTCGAACTTGCTGACCAGTGGCAGGATGATCAGGAAATGCGCGAAATAATAGGCGGTGGCAAGACGCGACAGGGTCACGAATATGCCTTCCGCCGGCTGCGAACCGAGCCAGCCGAGCAGCACCGCATCAACCGCGAAGATCCAGAAGAAGCCCTTCATCAGCGGACGATAGGTCAGCGAACGGGCCTTGGAACGATCGAGCCAGGGCAGCACCGCCAGCACCGCCAGGGCGCCGAACATCAGCAGCACGCCGCCGAGCTTGTCCGGCACCGCGCGCAAGATGGCGTAGAACGGCAGGAAATACCATTCCGGCACGATATGCGGCGGCGTCACCAGCGCGTCGGCCGGGATGTAATTATCCGGATGGCCGAGCTGGTTCGGGTTGAAGAACACGAACCAGAAATAGATCAGCAGGAACGCCACGATCGCGTAGGAATCCTTGATCGTGTAATAGGGATGGAAAGGCAGGGTGTCCTGATCTTTCTTCACCGAGACCCCGGTCGGGTTGTTGTTGCCGACCACATGCAGCGCCCACACATGCAGGATCACGAACACATAGAGCAACAGCGGCACCAGATAATGGAAGCTGAAGAACCGGTTCAGGGTCGGCTGGCCGACCGAGAAACCGCCCCACAGCCATTGCACGATCGGCTCGCCGACGATCGGGAACGCGCTGAACAGATTGGTGATCACCGTGGCGGCCCAGAAGCTCATCTGGCCCCAGGGCAGCACATAGCCGAGGAAGCCGGCGGCCATCATCAGCACATAGATCACCACGCCGATGATCCACAGGATTTCGCGCGGGCCCTTGAACGAACCGTAATAGAGGCCGCGGAAGATGTGGATATAGACGGCGAGGAAGAACATCGAGGCGCCGTTGGAATGCAGATAGCGTAGCAGCCAGCCGTAATTCACGTCGCGCAGGATATGTTCCGTGCTGTCGAAGGCCAGGGCCTCATGCGGCACATAATGCATGGCCAGGATGATGCCGGTGATAATCTGCACCAGCAGGAAGAAAAACAGAATACCGCCGAACGTCCACCAGTAATTCAGGTTACGCGGTGTCGGAAAGGCGACGAAAGAAGCATGCGCCAGCCCGAGCACGGGCAGGCGGTCCTCAAACCATTTGACAATTTTATTTGTTGGCTCAAACGAGGCGTGTCCGCTCATTTTCCCCTCCCTCAAATTAACCGATCTTGATCTTTTCGTCGGTCAGGAATTCATATGGCGGAACGACCAGGTTCAGAGGCGCCGGTCCCTTGCGGATGCGGCCGGCGGTGTCGTAATGCGAGCCGTGGCAGGGGCAGAACCAGCCATTGTAATCGCCTCTGTCATCGCCAACTTTCTGTCCCTTGGGAATGCAGCCAAGATGGGTGCAGATGCCGACCATCACCAGCCATTCCGGTTTTTGCACCCGGTCCTTGTCGGACTGCGGGTCACGCAGCGTGGCCACATCGACCGCTTCGGCCGCCTTGATGTCCTCTTCGGTGCGATGGCGCACAAACACCGGCTTGCCGCGCCACACCACGGTGATCGACTGGCCCAGCTCGACGGGGCTTAGATCCACCTCGATCGAGGCCAGCGCCTTGACCGTCGCGTCCGGATTCATCTGGTCAATCAGCGGCCAGCAGGCAAGTCCTGCGCCGACCGCCGCCACGGCTCCGGTGGCGATGTATAGAAAATCCCGCCGTTTTTCATCAACGGCATCATTTGTCGTCATGACGGTTTCTCCCCTAAAGTAAGGCTGTTGCTCTCAAAGCAAACCCGCCCGAAAAAACTCGTGTCCTCTCCGGCTGCGCCAGGAAGGCATGACGGCCCCCGCCGCCACCCATGGCTCCGGATGACAGCCATCTTTTTGCATTCATGTAAGCGAATGTCTAGTGACATCTTGGCGTACACATCAAATTATCGCACTCTGATACATCTTTTCCAACGCCTCTTCACCCCCGGGGAACAGCAAATGCGTCTGGCTCTTTATCAACCCGATATCCCGCAAAATACCGGCACGATTCTCAGGCTGGCCGCCTGTATGGGGGTGCCGGCCGACATCATCGAACCGGCCGGATTCGCCATGACCGAAAAAGCCCTGCGCCGGGCCGGCATGGATTATCTCGATCAGGCCGGAATCACCCGCCATCGCAGTTTCCGCCATTTCCTGGACAGCGCCGAGGCCGGCTCGGGACGGCTGGTGCTGCTGACCACCAGGGCGAGCCTCGCCTATACCGATTTCAGCTTCGACGCCGGGGATATCCTGCTGCTCGGGCGCGAAAGCGCCGGGGTGCCAGACGAAGTGCATGACCTGGCGGCGGCCCGGCTGCGCATTCCGCTGCGGCAAGAGACGCGCTCGCTCAACATTGCCGTCGCCGCCGCCATGGTGCTGGGCGAGGCCCTGCGTCAGACCGGCGGATTTCCGGCGCCGTGACGAGAAGCGGCGCGGGTGGGCCTCATTGCGCTTCAGCCAGCCTGTGCAATTGCGCGTCGATCTCGGCGCGGTCCTCGGGAAAGCCGGCGGCGATCCACCACAATTCCAGGCTTTTCAGAACCTTGCCGACCTGGGGACCGGCCGGCACACCGGCCGCCACCACATCCGCGCCCTTGACCGGAAAATCCGGCAGGCTCCATTGTTCCGCCAGATCGAACAGGATTTTCCAGTTCATATCCCCGGCATCCGCGCTACCGCCCGCCCAGTTCAGCAACACCTGTTCGCGATAAACCTGCGGCCCCAGCGCATAGAGCACCGCGCGCCGCTCGGTCTGGGCCAGCGCCGGGCTGATCTGCCGCTCGGCGGCCATCATCTGCAGCCGGCCGCGCACCTGGCTCGACACCCTGAGGCGCCCGGCCAGGGATTCGGCGCGCGCTTCCGGCGCCGAGCCGCCCCCCAGCAGCGCCCACAGCCGCAACACCGGATCGGGCGCGGCGTCAAGCGCCTGTTCGATTTGCGCCAGCCGCGCCAGCATTTCAGGCCGCGCCCGGCCAAGATCGGCGCCGGTGAAAATGGCGTTTTCCGACATCAGCCGCGCCGCCTCCACCGCCCGCGGCGCCGTCAGCAGCCGCATCAGCTCATGGAAAATCCGCTCCGCCGATAATTTGCGCAAACCCCGGCGCTCGGCGATGCAGGCCTCGAGCCCGGCCGGGTCGATCTCGGTTTTGGCGTAATGGGCGAAAAAGCGAAAAAACCGCAAGGTGCGCAGATAATCCTCGCGAATCCGCTCCCCCGCATCGCCGATGAACCGCACCCGCCCGGCCATCAGATCCTCATAGCCGCCCATGGGGTCGGACAGCCGCCCCGAAGCGTCGCAATAAAGCGCATTCATGGTGATATCGCGCCGCGCCGCATCCTCGGTCCAGTCGCGGGTATAGCTCACCCGCGCCCGCCGGCCGAAGGTCTCCACATCCCGGCGCAGCGTGGTCACTTCATAGCCCTTATGCGCATGCACCAGCGTCACCGTGCCGTGCTCATAGCCCGTGGGCACCGCCCGCAGCCCGGCCGCCTTGGCCGCCGCCATCACCTCATCGGGGAGAAGATCGGTCGCAAAGTCCACCTCTGCGACCGGCTCGCCGAGCAGATGGTTGCGCACCGCGCCGCCCACCACCCGCGCCTCGCCGCCCTGATCGGCAATCGCCTTGAAAACGCGCTGCACGCCGTCCTCACGCAGCCATTCGGCATCCGTCAGAAAATCCGGCCGCACAGAAGGGGTTTGTGAATTTGTCATGCCTGTGCTCGTCCTTCGGACCTAGAATGTGGCCAGACCCACAAAGCCGGCTATGGCCGAGACCAGCCCGGCCACCACCAGCCAGAAACGCTCTTCGCTGCCCTTCGCCGGCATCGGCCGGCGCCGCAGCAGCAGATAGGCGCCATAAAGCGCGAACGGCACCAGAAACAGAAGGATTTCAACAATCAGAACACGCAGCATGAGTTCAGCCATAAACCTGTTTACGTAAATTGACCAGAACCGCCGCTGTCGCACCCCAGATAAAATAATCCCCGTAGCTGACCGCATGATAGCGGCGGAGCTTGCCGCGCCAGCGCGCCGTGTGGACCGAATAATTCGCCGCATCCATCAGAAAATCAAGCGGCGCCTCGAACATTTCCGCCACTTCGACGGCGCAGGGCGACAGGCTATAGCCCGGCAATACCCGCGCCACCACCGGCACGATCGAAAACCCGGTCGCGGTATCATGCACCGGCAGGCAGCCCAGAATCTCCGCAAACTCCGGCGACAGGCCGGTCTCCTCCTCGGTTTCGCGCAAGGCCGCCGCCACCGGGCCTGCGTCCCCGCTTTCGATCTTGCCGCCGGGAAAGGCGATCTGTCCGGCATGATGCGGCATGGTGTCGGGCCGCCGGGTCAGCAGCACGCTTGCCCCCTCGCCGCGCGGGATGATCGGCACCAGCACCGCCGCCGGCGTCAGCGGCCCCGGGGTCGGATGGCTGTGTTCCGGATCGTGCAGCACGGAGCGCGTCATATTCAGAAAATCGTTCACGGAAAAGTTGGTCTGCGGCAACGGCCCGTCCTTGTCCCTGGCTAGCGGATGCGACTATACTCCACCCCATGACGAATTTGAAAGAGACAGACAAGGATCTCCTGTCCGAGCTTGACCGGCTGGGCGACCTGCTGGCCCGGGCCAAGGCCGAGATTTCCAATGTGGTTTTCGGCCAGGATCTGGTGATTCAGAATGCTCTTTGCGCCCTGCTCGGCGGCGGCCACGCCCTGCTGGTGGGCGTGCCGGGCCTTGCCAAGACCCGGCTGGTGGAAACCATCGCCCGGGTGCTGGGCCTTGACGAAAAGCGCATTCAGTTCACCCCGGATCTGATGCCCGCCGACATTCTCGGCTCCGAAGTGCTGGAAACCAGCGCCGACGGCTCGCGCGCCTTCCGCTTCATTCGCGGCCCGGTCTTCACCCAATTGCTGATGGCCGATGAGATCAACCGCGCCAGCCCGCGCACCCAGTCGGCGCTGTTGCAGGCCATGCAGGAAAAACAGGTCACCATTGCCGGCATGCGCCAGACCCTGCCGGAGCCCTTTCATGTGCTGGCCACCCAGAACCCGCTGGAGCAGGAAGGCACCTATCCGCTGCCCGAGGCCCAGCTCGACCGGTTTTTCATGGAGATCGATGTCGGCTATCCCGATCTCGCCGCCGAGCGGCGCATGTTGTTCGCCACCACCGGCGGCAAGGACGACCTGCCGCAGCAGGTTCTCGGCCCCGAAGACCTGATGCAGGCCCAGGCGCTGGTCCGGCGCATGCCGGTCGGCGATCATGTGGTCAATGCCATCTTGAAGCTGGTGCGCAGCGCCCGGCCGGAACTTTCCGGCGCCGGCACCGCCAGCCAGCATCTGTCCTGGGGCCCCGGCCCCCGCGCCAGCCAGGCCTTCATGCTGGCGATCCGTGCCAAATGCCTGCTTGAGGGCCGCCACGCCCCTTCGGTCGAGGATGTCGCCACCCTCGCCCATCCGGTGCTCAAGCACCGCATGGCCCTGACCTTTGCCGCCCGCGCCGACGGCGTAACCACGCGGGAGGTCATTGCCCGCCTGTGTGAAAATCTCGATTGAGATCGGAACCAGCGGCGATGCGCCTTCGGCCACCACAAACCGGCAGCGAAATTCACCTGGCCGAGTCGGACCGGATTGCCGCCGCGCTGCCCGATCTGCTGGTCAGCGCCGAGCGCGCCGCCGCCAGCCTGACCCAGGGGCTGCATGGACGCCGCACCGCCGGGCGCGGCGAAAGCTTCTGGCAGTATCGCCGCTATATGGACGGCGACAATGCCGCCAATATCGACTGGCGCCGCTCCGGGCGCTCCGACCATCACTTCATCCGCGAAAACGAATGGGAGGCCGCCCATACGGTCTGGCTGTGGGTGGACCCCTCCAGATCTATGCATCTGGGCTCCGCCGCTGCGGCGCGCAGCAAGATCGAGCAGGCGATTCTCATCGCCCTGTCGGCGGCTTTTCTGCTCTCCGGCGCCGGTGAAATGATCGGCGCCTATGGCTCGGGCCACGCCCCCGGCCAGACCCGGTCCAGCGTCGAGGCCCTGGCCGGCGCCATTCTCGACATGCTTGCAGGCAACACCGGCACGGAAGCCGGCCTGCCGCCGCTCCCGGTCAAGGTGAAACCTTTTTCGGATGTGATTCTGATCAGTGATTTTCTCAATCCGCTGGAAGGGCTCGAGGCGCGGCTGGAAAAGCTCGCCGCCGAGGGCATTCGCGGCCATCTTCTGCAGGTGCTCGATCCGGCCGAGGAGGAGTTTACGTTTCAGGGCCGCATCGAATTCGCCGACCCGGAGGGCACGGCCCCGCTCACCATCAACCGGGCCGAGGCGATCCGCGCCGACTATCTGACCCGCCTTGGCGACCATCGCGCCGCCCTGATGGCGCTGGCGCGCAAAATGGGCTGGAGCTTCGCCCTGCATCATACCGGCCAGCCGGCGGCCCAGGCGGTGCTGCAATTGCATAACGCCCTGTCGCGGGAGACAAGCTGATGCTTGATCCGGCCACGTTGCTGTTTCAGGCCCCCTGGGCGCTGGCGGCGCTGGCCCTGCTGCCGGGCCTGTGGTGGCTGCTGCGGGTGACGCCGCCGCGCCCGCGCAGGGTGCTGTTTCCGGCGCTGATCTTTCTGCGCGACCTGCAGGCCACCGAGGATACCCCGCACCGCACCCCCTGGTGGCTGCTGCTGCTGCGGCTGGCCATCGCCGCGCTGATCATCATCGCCGCCGCCGGCCCCTTCACCCAGAAAGACGCCATGCTCGGGCGCGGCGAAAGCCTGACCGTGCTGGTGATCGACACCGGCTGGGCCGCCGCCTCGAACTGGGACCGGCGCCTCGCTCTGGCCGGCGAAATTCTGAAACAGGCCGGGCGCGGCGCCAGCCCGGTGATGCTGATCCCCAGCACCGCCGAAAACCGCCTGCCGGCGCCCATCAGTGCCGACGAGGCGCAAAAACGCCTTGCCGCCCTGATGCCCCAACCTTTTCCCGCCGCTCGTGATCGCCTGGTGGCGGCTCTCGCCGCCAGCAGCGACATCCCCGATGATGCCCATATCCACTGGCTTTCGGACGGCCTGGATTACGGCCATGGCAAGGAGTTTGTCGCGGCGATGGGTAAATTGATGGATCGCGGCATCCGCATCACCGCCTATCAGCCGCCCGCCAAATGGTATCCGCTCGCCCTGGTGCCGCCCCCGCCCCGGGCCGGAGAGCTGAAAATCCGCATTCTGGTGACCGGGCCCAATGCCGGCGCCCGCACCAGCATTCTGCGCAGTTTCGCCGCCGATGGCCGCCAGCTCGAAGACACGCCGATCCTGCTCCCGGCCGGCGCCCGGGAAGTGGAGGCCGGCATTCAACTGCCGCTCAGGCTGCGCAACCGCATCTCCAGGGTCGAGATCGTCGGCGGCGGCACCGCCGCCGGGGTGCTGCTGCTCGATGAACGCAACCGGCTGAAGCCGGTCGGGCTGGTGGTGCCGGCCGGCCAGTCCAGCCTGTCACTGCTGGCGCCGCTGCATTATGTCGATCAGGCCATCCGCCCGCTGGCCGAAATCCGCCGCGGCAACAGCGTTGAAAGCCTTGCCACCCCGGCCAATGATCTTATCGTCCTGGCCGATCGCGGCCGGCTGACCGAGGCCGACCAGGATCGGCTCACCACCTGGATCAATTCGGGCGGCACTTTGATCCGCTTTGCCGGGCCGCGCATGGCCGCCGGAGTGGACGGGCTGATCCCGGTGCGGCTGCGCCGCGGCGGGCGCTCGCTCGGCGGCGCCCTCTCATGGGACACGCCGCAGAAACTGGCCCCCTTCGAGCGCACCAGCCCCTTTGCCGGGCTGAAAGTGCCGGACGAGGTCACCATTTCGCGCCAGGTGCTGGCCGAGCCCTCGCTGGAGCTTGGCAGCAAGAGCTGGGCCCGCCTGTCCGACGGCACCCCGCTGGTCACCGCCATGCGCAAGGGGCGCGGCTGGCTCATTCTGTTTCACACCACCGCCAATGCCGAATGGAGCAACCTGCCCCTGTCGGGCCTGTTCGTGCAGATGATGCAGCGCCTTATAGCCCTCGCCCCCGGCGTCTCCGTGAAACCGGATGCCAAGGCGGGCCCGGCGCCCGCCGCCAGCCCGCAAGCGCTCACCCCCGCCCTGACCCTGAACGGCTTTGGCCAATTGGGCAGGCCGCCCGCCACCGCCCGCCCCCTCGCCCTGCAGGACCTCGCCCGCGCCGCGCCGGGGCCGCACCACCCGCCGGGCTATTATGGCCCCGAACATGCCCGCATGGCCTTCAATCTGCTGCGCGCCGGCGACCGCCCCGCCCCGCTGCCGGCGCTCGCCGGGGCCAGCAGCGCCGGCTATGATTTCACCGTCACCCGGGATCTGTCGGGCTGGCCGCTATTGGCCGCGCTCTTGCTTTTTCTGCTCGACGGGGCGCTGCGGCTGCGCCAGTCCGCCCGCCTCGCGGTGGCGGCGCTTTTGCTTCTGGGCCTGCTGCCCGGCCCGGTTCCGGGCAACGGCATAGCCCGGGCCGCCGCCCTCACCCCGGCCGATGAATTTGCCGTCATGGCCACCGGCACCACCCATCTGGCCTATATCCGCACCGGCGATGCCGCCATCGATGAGGTCAGCCGCCTCGGCCTGCAAACCCTGAGCCGCGCCCTGACCCGCCGCACCTCCTTCGAACCGGGCGAGCCCATCGCCATCGATATTGCCCGGGACGAGCTGGCCTTTTTCCCGTTTCTCTACTGGCCCATCACCCCGAGCACCCCCATCCCGGAACCGGCCATCCTGGCCCGCCTCAACAATTTCATGAAATCGGGCGGCACCATCCTGTTCGACACCCGCGATGCCGCCGAAGCCATACCCGAATTGTCCGGGCTCAGTCCCACCCCCAACCAGCAGCATCTGCGCCGGCTGCTCGCCCATCTCGACATCCCCCGGCTGGAGCCGGTACCGCCCGGCCATGTGCTGGAAAAATCATTTTACCTGTTGAAGAGCTTCCCCGGGCGCTGGCAGGACGGGCGGCTCTGGGCCGAAACCGGCGGCGACAAGCGCATTTCCGGCATCCTGGTCGGCGCCAATGACTACGCCGCCGCCTGGGCCAGAAGCCAGGACGGCGCCTGGCTGTTCCCGGCCACCCCGGGCGGCGAGACGCAGCGGGAAAACGCCATCCGCGCCGGGGTCAATATTGTGCTCTATGCCCTGACCGGCAATTACAAGGCCGACCAGGTCCATGTGCCGGCCATCCTGAAAAGGCTGGGCCGATGATGAATCTTGCCATCAGCTTCCAGCCCCTGTTGCCCCCCGCGCTGATTGCCGCCCTGGCTCTCACCATTCTCGGCCTTGCCATCCTGCACAAGCTGCGCGGCCTCTCGGGCGCCGGCATCCGCGCGCTGGCCGCCCTGCTGCTGGTCGCGGCTCTCGCCAATCCGGTGCTGACCCAGCGCGAGGTCACCCCGCTGAGCGACATCGCCTTTCTGGTGATCGACGACAGCCCGAGCCAGAAACTGGGCCAGCGCCCGGCCCAGACCCGGGCCTTGGCCGATAACCTGCGCCGCCGGCTCGAACAATTGCCGAATCTGGAGCTGAAAACCCTCACCATTTCCGGCGAGGGCGGCGAGACGCGGCTGTTTCAGGCCCTGGCCGGCGCCATCGCCAAGCAGCCGCCCGAGCGCATCGCCGGGGCCATATTGATCACCGACGGGCAGATTCATGACATTCCGCGCCGCGCCGGGCAGATCGGGCTGAATGCCCCCCTGCACGCCATCATCACCGGCGGGCGCACCGAAAAGGACCGGCGGCTGGTGGTGGTCAATGCGCCGCGTTTCGGCCTGATCGGCAAGACCACCGCCGTGGATATCCGCATCGAGGACAGCGGCCATGCCAAGCCCCTGCCCCCCGTCCTGGCCGCGGTCACCATGCGAGTGAATGGCGAGAAGGTGCTGAGCCGCAAGCTGTTCACCAACCGCACCCACAAGCTGCCGCTGACCATCGCCCATCGCGGCGAAAACGTGATCGAGATCAGCGTCGAGCCCCTGGAGGGCGAGCTGACCCGCGTCAACAACCGCGCCGTGGTCAGCAGCGCCGGCATCCGCGACCGGCTGCGGGTGCTGCTGGTCTCGGGCGCCCCCCATGCGGGCGAGCGCACCTGGCGGCAATTGCTCAAATCCGACCCGATGGTGGATCTGGTGCATTTCACCATTCTGCGTCCGCCGGAAAAACTGGACGGAACGCCGATCAGCGAATTGTCGCTGATCGCCTTTCCCACAAGGCAGCTTTTCGTCGAGAAGCTGAATGATTTCGATCTCATCATCTTCGACCGCTATCACCGCCAGAACGTGCTGCCGCTGGCCTATCTGGAAAATGTCGCCGATTATGTGCGCGGCGGCGGCGCGGTCCTGGTGGCGGCCGGGCCGGCCTTCGCCACCCCGTTCAGCCTCTATCGAACCCCGCTCGCGCATATTCTGCCCGCCGTGCCCACCGGCACCGCCACCTTAAAGCCCTTCCGCCCGGCCCTGACCGAAATCGGCCGGCGCCATCCGGTCACCCGCGATCTGCCGGGCGCTGCCGGGCCGGACAGCGAATGGGGCCGCTGGTTCCGGCTGATCGAGGCCGAAACCCGCGCCGGCAATGTGGTCATGTCCGGCGCGGACGCCAAACCGCTGCTGATACTGTCCGATGTGGACAAGGGCCGGGTCGCCCTGCTGCTGTCCGACCATGCCTGGCTGTGGACACGGGGCTTCGAGGGCGGCGGCCCCCAGGCCGAATTGCTGCGCCGGCTCGCCCATTGGCTGATGAAGGAACCGGATCTGGAAGAGGAAGCCTTGAGCGCCGCGATCCGCGCCAAGACCCTCACCGTCACCCGCCGCAGCCTGAAACCGAACCTGCCGTCCATGCGCATCATCGCCCCGGACGGCGCGGAAACCCTGCTGGAACCGAAAGAGATCAGCCCCGGGCTGTGGCAGGCCCAGACCGACATCGACCAGGACGGGCTCTACCGCATCCGCCATGGCCGCCTGAGCGCCATCGCCGCCTCCGGCGCCCTCGACCGGCGCGAATTCAGGGATATCCGCGCTACGGGCGCGGCGCTCGCGCCCCTGGCCGCCCAGACCGGCGGAGTGATCCTGGCGGCCGGCGAGCCCGGCTCGCCGCCGCCCGGCATCCGCATGGTCAGGCCGGGGCGCAGTTTCGGCGGCGGCGACTGGCTGGGCCTGCGCCGCAACGGCGCCGAAAAACTGCTCGGCGAGAAGCGCGCGGCCCTGATCACCGGCCTTGTTGCCATCCTGCTGCTGCTGGGCGGTGTCATCTTCACCTGGCGCCGGGAGAGCCGGTAACCGGTTAGCCTGTTGCAGGCACCTGGATAAGCCCGCTCACCCCCTCAAAAGCGCCGGGGCGCAGCTCCTGATAGAGCAGCCGGGCAGGATCATAGGGCACCGGCATCCGCACCTGCCCCGGCGGCACCTGCCGGAAGCCCGCCTTGCGGTAATAGGGCAGGTCTCCGACCAGAAACACCAGTTCATGGCCCTGGGACACAGCCAGCGCCAGCCCTTCGCGCATCAGACGCTGGCCGCCGCCAACACCCTGATAATCGGGGTGCATCGCCAGCGGGCCCAGCAACAGGGCCGGATGGTCCGCACCGGCGCTGACCTGCCAGAATCTGATCGTGCCCATCACCTCCTCGCCGCGGCGCAGGACCAGCCCGAGGCCGGAAATCGGCGCGCGGTTCTCGCGCAGCCGATAGGAGGATTTTTCAAAGCGGTCCACCCCGAACGCGAGATCGAGCAGCGTCTCGATCGCTGGCCCGTCATCGGGCTGTTCGGGTTCTAATTTAAAGAAGTCTGTGCCGGTCATGTTCATCAAAAGACTCCTGACAATCGCATTCGGGCCCGGCCTCCCGAATATCGCGGCATGGGCCGCAGCGGAAAGTCAGGCGTTGAGAGGGGTTGCTCTGTTTGTCAGTCGTCGTCGCAAAAAAGTCATGACGGCCCCGGCCTTGATGATCAAAAATCCTGGATGCGCCGATAGCATGGGCCCGCCGCCCCTGTCGAGACTTTTATCTGCTACCATTTGTCCGCCCTGAACGCGCCGTGGAAAATTTCGGCGATGCGCCGGCCGGTGCCGCCGGTCACATTGTCCGGCAGCGCATCCGGGTGCACCCATTTCTTCTCGGCGATTTCCAGCGATGGCTTCCACGGCCCCTGCTGCCATTTGCGCACCACATAGACCGCCACATGGTCGGATTTGAAATTGATGAAATTGGCGAACAGCCCATGCAGCTCGGCCTCGCCCATCAGCTCGATACCGGTCTCTTCGACCAGCTCGCGCGCCAGCGCCGCCTGGGTGGTCTCCTCGCGCTCGACCCCGCCGCCGGGAAAGTGCCAGCCCGGGTAATAGCGGTGCCGCACCAGCAGCACCCGGCCGGCCTCGTCAACCACCGCCGCCCGCACCCCCAAAGTGAGGCCGCGCGTCAGCCGCCACCACGGATGCAGCGTGATGCGGAAGATAAAGGATAGGGGGTGCCGCCTGCTCATAGATGCTCTATATCATGGGTTGGGTGATTTGAGATCACAACATTATTCGGGCTGTATGAAGGACCAAGGTCATGGAAAAGGCAATTTTCGGCGCCGGCTGCTTCTGGGGGGTCGAGGCCGCCTTCCGCGCCCTGGATGGGGTGAGCGACGTCGTCTGCGGCTATTGCGGCGGCACCACCGAGGAACCCGATTACCAGCAGGTCTGCAGCGGCCGCACCAATCATGCCGAAGTGGTCGAGGTCAGTTTCGATCCGGACAAGATCACCTATGAGCAACTGCTGGACGCGTTCTGGAACTGCCATAACCCGACCCAGCTCAACCGCCAGGGGCCGGATGTCGGCACCCAGTACCGCTCGGTGATCTTCACCTTGAGCGAAGCCCAGAACAAAGCCGCCATCGCCGCGCGCGATGCGCTCGAAGCCTCGGGCAGATGGCCTGAGCCGATCGTCACCCGGATCGAGCCCGCCCCCGCCTTCTGGCCGGCCGAGGATTATCACCATCGCTATTTCGAAAAGCGCGGCATTATCCCCACCTGCCATTTGTAAGCCCCCTCACCGGCTCCCGAAGGAACGCGCCTCATGACCAGCCCCGTCGAAATTCGCCAGGTGAGCGGCAAAAGCGATCTGGACAGCTTCATCCGCCTGCCCTGGACCATCTACCGGCACGACCCGGCCTGGAGCCCGCCGCTGATCCTGGAGCGGCGCGAGCATCTTAACCCGGACAAGAACCCCTATTTCCAGCATGCCGAGGCCGCCCTGTGGCTGGCCTATAGGGATGGGGCCTGTGTCGGGCGCATCTCGGCGCAGATCTGCCGGCTGCATCTTGAAGCCCATGACAACACATCCGGCCAGTTCGGCTTCATCGAGGCGATTGACGATGCCGAGGTTTTCTCCGCCCTGTTCGAAGCCGCCGCCGACTGGCTGCGCCAGCGCGGCATGCGCCGGATGCTGGGACCGTTCAATTTTTCGATCAATGACGAAATGGGCCTGCTGATCGACGGGTTCGATGAGCCACCGCGCATTCTGATGAGCCATGCCCGCCCCTATTATCAGGACCGGATCGAGGCCCTGGGGCTGACCAAGGCCAAGGATGTCTATGCCTATGACTACATGCTGAGATCGGAATTTCCGCCCGCCGCCAAGGCGGTCATGGCCCGGGCCGCAAAACAGGGCAAGATCGAGATCCGGCCGATGAACAAGGCCGATTTCAAGAACGAAATCGCCCTGGTGGTCGATATTTTCAATGACGCCTGGTCCGAGAATTGGGGCTTTGTGCCCATGACCGACGCCGAGGTGCAGGTGATGGCCGACAATCTGAAGCTGCTGGTCACCGGCGGCTTCGGCCAGATCGCCTCGGTGGACGGCGAGCCGGCGGCGATGCTGGTCAGCCTGCCGGACGTCAACCACACCATCCGCGACCTCAATGGCCGCCTGCTGCCCTTCGGCTGGGCCAAGATCATCTGGCGGCTGAAAATCCGCAAGCCCACCCAGGGCCGCATTCCGCTGATGGGGGTGCGCAAGAAGTTCCAGCATGGCGTCCTGGGCGCCGGGCTGGCCCTGAGGCTGATCGAGGCCATCGACGCCTATCATGGCCCGCGCGGGGCTAAACGGGCCGAATTGTCCTGGGTGCTGGAGGATAACGGACCGATGAACGCCCTGGCCAAACTGGTCGGCGCCAAGCCCTACAAGACCTATCGCATCTATGAACGCCAGCTCTAAGCC